>JAIDPH010000124.1 GCA_029062885.1 Lachnospiraceae bacterium | reverse complement strand
GATATGCATCATGATTTCGCCTGTGGTTCCCTCGGCAGTAAGCTTGGCGGCACCCACGGAGGCACCGAACAAAAACCGAAGTGTCTGGTTACCTTTTTTAAACTTGATAATTACATTCTGAACCAAATCAAGGAAATAATCTTTATTTTTATCCAAGATAAGCGCCACAAAGTTGTCGCCACCAAAACGCGCGACAATCTCGTCTGTGGTCACTGCGTTTGAGACAATCTGGCAATACTGTTCCATAATCGCATTGCCTTCAAGATATGTGAGGGTTTTATGCACCGACTTAAAGTTGCGGACATTAAAATAGAGCGCCGTGTATTCGCTGATCTTCCCGCGGGCAATGAGGGTGTCGCAAACTTGGAAAAAGGCCTTGAGATTCGGGATACTAGCATTGTAATCCGTCATGAGAAGCTTCTTGTAGGAAAGCCTCAGGATGAGCGAGTCAAAAATATAGTAAAAGCACCTGAGGATATTATCCAACTCCCGGCGGTTATCGGGCGTCAGGACTTTGCCATCTTCCAGAAAAATATAAAAATCCAATTTTCCCGTACTCTCCAGAGGATAGCTGAAAATAACGGCCTCGGCGTCCGTTTTTGTCCCAGACTGAAACAAAACCGTTTGCGGTGAAACTATACTCGTAAACAGCATTTCCGAAGGAGCGATAAATCTACTCTCGACTCTGCCTATGCCATAGAGCGGAGACAGCTCTGCCATCATGGCGCAAAAATGACCATTATATTCTTCGACGCTCCTAGGACGAAGTTCAAAAATCTTGTCAAACAGCTCCTGCTGCAGGGAAGTCTGTAAACTATTCATGAAATACCTTCTCTTTCCAGCGTCACTTGGAAGTGAATTTTTATCAATACTTTGCACTTTCATTGTGACACAGATTGGAAGTTAAGTCAATTATTAATTGGGGCTTAATTTGGTTCAAAATATGTGCAGAATTATGAAGGTTCAGGATGTATAATAATGAAAAATGTCAATAATTGTAATAGATGTGGCAGTAGGTGAAAATCAAAGGCTGCATAATATCATTTCTTTTTCATATAATAGTAAAAAACATTTAATTTGAATGAATTCGAATGATTATTGTTGCATTTTGCTTCAATCCATATTATGATAGAGACAGAAAGGAAGTGATGTTATGACTACTGTAAGCCTTCGATTTGATGATGAAATGAAAAAGCAGCTTGATGAAATGTGTGATGAAATGGGAATGAACCTTACTACTTTTTTTATGATTTATGCAAAAAAAGCCCTGCGTGACCGCCGGATTCCCTTTGAGGTCACAGCTCCTTTAGATCCTTTTTACTCAGCATCCAACGTGGAACAGTTAAGAAAAGCAAACCAGCAAGTTAAAAATGGGCAGGTAATCGTAAAAACAATGGAAGAATTGGAGGCTATGGAGCGTGAGTAAGATTACATTTGCCGAGGATGCGTGGGAGGAATACCTCTATTGGCAGTCGCAAGATAAAAAGACTTTGAAAAAAATAAATAGTCTTTTGAGATCCATCCAGCGAGAACCTTTTATTGGCGAGGGAAAGCCTGAACCACTAAAAGACAGTCTAGAAGGGGAATGGAGCAGGAGAATCAATGAAAAAGACAGACTTGTTTATATAGTCAGCGATGAAAATATCATCATAACACAGTGCAAAGGGCACTATAATGATAAATAAGCCAGAATGATTTTACTCAAAAATCAATAATTTTTTGATGTTAATACAACAAATGTGCGAGAACTTTAATAAAAAGGTTGCGCACATTTTTTAGTGTTTTTGAAAGATAGCTCGTATTATATAATAAGAACGGTTCGAAAGAATTCACACGTGTGGTATGATTGGAAGGTTTGGAAAAGGTATGAGTGATAAGGAAATGGTTCTGGCAATAAAAAACGGTGATGAAGCAGCCATTGCGAGGGCGATGCAGAAATATTCAAAACTTCTGTGGTCCATAGCCGGAGCTGTTCTGATAAATGCTGCCTCGGAGCAGGAGATTGAGGAATGCGTTGCGGATGTATTTATTTATCTGTGGCAGAATCCGGACAAGTATGATGCGGGGAAGGGAACATTGTCCTCATGGCTTTCCGTGATTGCAAGGACAAAAGCCATTGACAGATACCGCAAAATTGCCGCTAAAAGGGAAGTGGCAATGGAAGATGACATACCAGCCCAAGGTTTTGATATGTTGACAGAACTTGTCAAAAAGGATGACAAAAAGCTGTTATTTTCCTGTCTGGGATGCTTGGAGGAAACGGAACGGGAAATTATTGAGCGAAGGTATTTTTACGGCCAGAAGCCAAAAGAAATCGCTGTTGCGGTCAATTTATCCGTCAAGCAGGTGGAGAACAGACTGTATCATGCCAAACAGAAACTTTGCAAGCTTATGAATGAGAGAGGAGTCGATTAACATGAAAAAATATCGCAGGGAAAATTTAAAACATATTCAAAATATTTTTGAAGAAAAAACAGGAACAACCATTCCCAAAAGCAGTTTTCAATCGGAATTCTTTTACAAAAAGGAGCTTATGGCTATGGCGGTAATGCTGTGCTTTTTGGGATTGTCTGCATTTGCCTATAGCCGTTTTTCCAGCCTTGACGAGGGTGGATTGACACTTCGCTCCATTTATAAAGGAGACGGCGTTTTTGAAATTGTAGTGACCAATCCATCCGATAAGGAACTAGAATTGCAGAAGACGGTTAAGCTGATGCAGTGGTCCACGGCACAGGAGGTTGCAGGGGATTCTGAGAAAACAAAATTGGAAAACGGCGTGATACCGCCCCGCTCTGAGAAAACAGTGCGAATCGATTTATCGGAAGGGTATGATATTGAACTATTGGAGAAGGAGCTGCCACAGGGAGATTGGTATTATCTGGTTTTAACCAACAACTATTTTGCATTTGGGCAGGATTGGATGTGTGATATAGCCTTTGATGAGAATTACCAGCCAGAAGTTGTATACGGCAATCCTCATGAAGAACACAAGCAGGATTACCCAGAGCGCTATGGGCTTGCTTTTGCAGATTGGATATGGCCCACTGTGAGCCATGCAGTGTCAAATCCCTATGGCAAAGAGCATAACGGTGTTGTGTCCGATCATATCAATATTGCAGGAAATAAAGGGGATGAAATCTACGCGGTAGCGGACGGAAAAGTATTGGAAACCGGATATACCAGCGGATATGGCAACTATATTATTCTGGACTTAGGGAATGATATCAGAGTACAATACGGGCATTTGCAAGAATGCAAGGTAAACCCAGAGGAAGAAGTGGAGCAGGGACAGGTCATTGCAACATTGGGACAGACCGGGATGGCTGCCGGCCCCAATCTGGCATTGATTGTCTGGGTGGATGGCGAAACCGTAAATCCTCTTGCAGATGGTGAATAAGTGTTGTAAGATATTCCTATTAGACAAGTCAAGGAGAAATGGTATGAATAATAAAAGTAAATTTCTGCTTCGATTATTCATTGTATTTTTTACGGTATCTGTATCAGTCTCCGTTCTGCCTAGTGAAGTCTTAAATGGATATGGTTTATTTGGAGAGGTAAAATCCTCCACTGTCACAAGGGAAAACCGAAAGAATACAGAGGCAATCACATCCGTCTTTGAAAAAAGCGGCATGCTCAAAGGAATTAATATATATAATCTATGGTTTGAGATTGCGGTTATTATTATCTTTCTGATTTTTGTTTCCTACGGGATTGGACTGCCCGGCAGAGATACCATAGTAACCCTAAAAGTGAGAATGGATAATTGAAACTTTCTGCAAAATGAAATGCAGAAAGGAGACAATTATGTTTGAACAAGATTATATCATGCGTCTTATTAAAGAAATAATAAGAGTTCTTTTAAAGATGTTGTTTCACATTGATACAGATGCACCAACGGCAGAAGTATTAAGTGAAACAGAGCAAAGAGAAACTTTAGACAATCTTTTGGATGCAGTGGACCATGGAAAAATTAGCGAAGCTGAAAACAAAGTATGTGAATTGACTTCCGACGGCGATATGGACAATTTAGAGGTGGCATTGTTATTTTATTCCTATTTGAATGATAAAACCGATGACTTT
>JAIDPH010000123.1 GCA_029062885.1 Lachnospiraceae bacterium | reverse complement strand
TTTGTGGTGATTCAATTATAACAAAGATCCAGTGTTTTTGCATTTTCTATTTGTGTGAAAATGGGGAAACTCAAAAAACAGTGATATATTGCGATTCATTATAGACAGTGGTATGATTAACCTTAGCGATGTACAGAACAGTATGGAAGCTATGAAGAGAAAAGAATTATTAGAACAGCATCCGTATAAAATCTGGCAAGGAAAGGATGGAGAGTGGTATACAAAATTAATAGCCGAAGACGGAACAAAGAAATTACGACATAGAAAAACCAGAAATGAGTTAGAAAATGTCATAATAGAGCATGTACAAAGTGTGATAAATTGTCCGACAATAGAAACAGTCTTTTATGAGTGGATGAATATCAGGCTGGAGCGTGGAGAGATTGAGAGGTCTACATATAGCAGATATGAGAGGGATTTCACCCGTTATTTTACTAAGATTAAAGACTGTAAAATACAATCTGTCACAGAGTTAGAACTTGAAGATTTTATTAAAAGAACCATTCAAGAACAGGAATTAACAAGAAAAGCCTTTAGCAACATGAGGACATTGATTTACGGGATTTTCCGTTATGCAAAGAAAAAGAAGTTGATACATTTCTCGATTAAAACAATGATGGATGATATTGAGTTTTCAAAAAATGAGTTTCAAAAAGTATGCCACGAGGATAATGAACAGGTGTTTATGCTAGATGAAGAGGCAAAAATGCTGAAATATCTTGAGGACAATCAGGACTTGATCAATTTAGGGCTGCTATTACTATTTAAGACAGGTTTGAGGATTGGGGAACTGACATCATTAAATAAGGAAGATATTCGTGAAAACATGATCCATGTTTCAAAGACAGAAACGATATACCGAGATAAGGAAGGGAAAACTCACTATGACATAAAGAACTTCCCTAAAACAGAAGCAGGTATACGAGATGTGATTGTCCCAGATAACTATAAATGGATTCTTAATAAGATCAGAAGGCTATGTCCTTTCGGGCAGTACGTGTTCATGCAGAACAATGAGAGAGTACGGAGTTATGTGTTTAGGACGAGGTTATATACAAACTGTAAAAAGTTGGATATAGTTGTTAAGTCCCCACACAAGGTACGTAAAACTTATGGTTCTAAATTATATGATTCAGGTGAGATTCCAGAATCCTTTATGTTGGAACAAATGGGTCATACAGATATTTCATGTCTAAAGAAGCATTATTACTATAACCGTATGAACAATGAAGAAAAACGAGAGATATTAAATCAGGTGAATGCATTATGATCTGAGGGAACAGAGGGAACAAAACGCAATCGCTGAAACCATTGAAAACACTGGATTTTCAGAGTGACAGGCGGGGTTCGATTCCCCTACGAGCTGTTGACTGTGAATAACAGCCCAACCCGAAATAAAAAAGTGTAAAGTCCTTGATCATTCAGTAGACTTTACACTTTGTTTTTATTTGTTAGTTATGTGGCTGTTATTCCTTTATTTTGTCAATATCTGTCAGATTTACGCCCGCAACATTTAAAATTGCTTTTAAAGATAAATAGTCATCTTTTAAACTTTCATAAGTTTTGGTAGCATTTTCTTCTTTTGCTATTAACATATGTTTTTGAATTTTCTGAAATTGTTCAATTGCATCCTTTGCTACTTCAATACCATTCGGCATATACTCACCTGCTTTCTATATCGGGGCTTGTGCTGGTTGCTTCAATTTTATTATATAGGATTGTGTAGAATGTGTAAAGTCTATTCAATGATCAAGGTGCTTTGGGGAAGAACCTGCTTGTTTTAAATTCCCCTTGCAAATACCGCGAAAGAGTGCTACAATACCATATGTATTAAGAATAAATGCTAAGATAAAGAGTGGACTTGCGAGTCCACTCTTTTATATGAATAAGGAAGTGGAGGCACACATGTCAAAGAGAGAGACATACGAATCCAGGACAGAGCAGCTGCTTATGCCCATCGTATCGAAGCACGGAGTGGAGATCTACGATGTGGAATATGTCAAAGAGGGAAGCGACTGGTATCTGCGCGCTTATATCGACAAACCGGAGGGCGTGAACATTGTGGACTGTGAGAATGTCAGTCGTGAACTGTCGGATGTGCTGGATGCAGAGGACTTCATACCGGATGCCTATATTCTGGAGGTCAGCAGTCCGGGACTCGGCAGAACGCTCAAGAAGGACAGACATCTGGAGAAGAGTCTGGGTGAGGCGGTTGAGGTCAAAACCTATAAGCCCATTGACGGGCGCAAAGAGTTTGAGGGCGTTCTCAAGGCTTATGACGCGGATACAATTACGATAGAGGAGCCGAAGGCCGGCGGAGACGGGAACGGTGCGGATGATCTCGGTACAGAGCGTATCTTGAACAGGAAAGAGATTGCGCTGATCAGGCTGGCACTTGATTTCTAGGCAGAATATTTCGGAAATCCGCAGGACAGACAGCGGAAGTGTATAGAAAATAATTTGATACAGAATCAGGA
>JAIDPH010000122.1 GCA_029062885.1 Lachnospiraceae bacterium | reverse complement strand
GCAATGGGATCTATTCGCTGCTGATGGGCGGGTATTCTCCTGTTCTGGCTCATGCGGAACGGTATCGGAATGTCTGTGCCGCGAAATACGGAGTAGACGATTTGATTGAAATGGGCTGCTACATCCAGGTGAACGCCGGCAGTATTATGGGAAGGTTCGGTTCAAAAACCAGACGGTTTGTGAAAAATATGCTAAAGCAGCGACAGGTTCATTTTGTTGCAACAGACGCACATGATTTAGGCAAAAGAGCACCTTATCTGTCAGACTGTGCGGATTTGATCAGGAAAAAGTACGGTGAGGATTACAGTAAGAAATTGTTCTGCGAAAACCCGCAGTATGTGATCAGGGATAAGGAGATAGCTTTGTATTTGTAGTAAACGACATAAGCAGAAAGAAGAACGATATGGAAAACCATAGAGAAAACAATAATGAAATAGAATTTGATCTGCTGGAAATTGTCCATATACTGTTCAGCAGATTCTGGATTATTATATGTGCCGGGTTTGTGACAGCACTTTTATGTTTTGCAGTCAGCGCTTATGTCTTAGCGCCGGTTTATGAATCTACCACCAAGATCTATATTTTGAACAAAACGGATAACACGGCGGTTACATACACGGATGTGCAGATGGGGACGCAGTTGACGAAAGATTATGCAGAACTGATCAACAGCAGATATGTCTTAGAGAAAGTAATCGAACAGCTTTCCTTGGAAGATATGGAATATGAAGATTTAATGCACAAGGTGTCGGTGAATACTCCCGTGGATACGCGTATTGTATCGATTACGGTGGAACATACGAACCCGGAGCTTGCTATGAGAATTGCAAACTGCATCAGGGAAGTGGCAGGAGAACACATTCAGAATGTAATGGATATTGAAGCGGTCAATGTGGTTGAGAAAGCCAATATGCCCATGGAGAAGTCCGGTCCGAGCGTTGTGAAATGGACTGTGATCGGCGGTATTGCAGGGGCGTTTGCGGCCTGCGCAGTCATTTTAGCCGTATTTTTGCTGGATGATACCATCAAATGTTCGGAAGACGTTGAAAAATATCTGGGCCTCAGCACTTTGGCGCTGATACCGGTAATATCGGAAGATGATACTGCGAAAAAGAGAAAGAGTAAGAGGAAGTAACGATGCAGGAGGTAAAGCTATACTTTCAAAGAAAGAATGGTTTTTATATAAAAGAAGCTTTCAAGACTTTACGCAGCAATATAGAGTTTTGCGGTGATGATATCAAAGTGATCGCGGTCACAAGCTGTATGGCGCATGAAGGAAAATCCAGCGTTGCCATGGAGCTGGCAAAGTCATTTGCGGAAGCCGGTAATGTGACGCTGCTTATTGATGCGGACATGCGCAAGTCGGTCTTGATCGGACGTTATAAGACAGGTGCGGTGAAATTCGGTTTAAGCCATTGCCTGATCGGAAAACAACAATATATGGATGCCATATGCGAGACTGACATTCCTAAGCTTTATGTGCTGTTTGCCGGTCCGGTTCCGCCCAATCCCAGCGAACTTCTCGGAAGCAGGAAATTTGTTGAAATGCTGGATGTCATGAAAAAGCCGTTTGCTTATATTATTATTGACACTCCGCCGCTCGGAAGTGTTATTGATGCCGCAGTAGTGGCAAGGAATTGTGACGGTGCCGTGTTAGTGGTAGAAAACAATGCAGTCAGCTATCGCTTTGTACAAAAGGTAAAAGATCAGCTTGATAAAACAGGAAGCCGTATTTTAGGAGTTGTCCTGAATAAAGTTGATATGAGCAGCAAGGGTTATTATGGGCATTACGGTAAATATTACGGCAAATACTACGGTAAGTATTACGGCGAGTACGGGGTGGACCCCCAATCCTTAGAGAAGCAGGAGAAGGAAGAACAGCAGATCAAAGCGCTTCAGAAAGAGTTTCATGATAATCAGAAGCGGGAAGAGCAGGATAAGAGAGAGAAGGAGAAGAAAGAAAAAAGACAGATTAAAAAGCAAAAGGTAAAACAGGCCGTGAGGAAGTCTGCAAAACGTCTTCTTGTGGCGACGGTAATTATTCTGCTGATATGCGGATTGGCCCTGGGAGGCTTTGAAACAGCTAAAGCTATGGGGAAAAGAAGGCTGCAAAGCGAATCAGAGGGTGTATGGCCGGAATTGCAGACTGCAATAGATACAAAGCTTCTGAAAGAGGAAGAGATCAGGTGGCAGGATGGCTGGGTGAAGTATCAGGATACCATATATCAGTATAATCAGGATATTCTCACCTTTCTCATTATGGGTATTGATAAGAACAGTGATGCCATAGCAGTAGAAGAAGGAACGGAGGGCGGACAGGCTGATGCGCTGTTTCTGGCGGTTATGAATCCGCGAGATAACAGCATTAAAATCATCGGGATCAATCGCAATACGATGACAGATATTGATATCTATAATGGGGAAGGCGCATATATCACCACAACGAAAGCCCAGATTGCGGTGCAGCACGGCTTCGGTGACGGGATGGAGAAGAGCTGTGAGTATCAAAAGAAAGCGGTAAAAAAGCTGTTTTACAACCTGCCCATACACGGATATGCTGCCGTTAATATGAGCGCCATTCCTACCATTAATGATACGGTGGGAGGCATCGATGTGACGGTGCTGGAGGATCTGACCAAGGTCGATGACAGTCTTGTGAAAGACAGTAATGTACATTTAAGCGGGGAAAGCGCTTTCTGGTATGTGGAATACAGGGATACTGATGTTTTCGGATCGGCAGATATGCGTTTGAAAAGACAGCAGCAGTATCTGACCAAACTAGTCAATACGGCCAAGCAGAAAGTGAGAGAAGACGTTTCTGTAGCTTTGAGTCTGTATCAGGCAATATCGCCGCAGATGGTGACGGATGTTTCCGCATATGAAGCAACTTACCTGGCCTCCGTTCTGTCTAATTATAAATTTGACCAGGACAGCTTCTATATGATGAAAGGAGAAACCGTCAGGGGAGAAGAGTTTGAAGAATTTTACCCGGATGAAAAGGCATTATATGAGATGATTCTGGATGTGTTTTATGAAAAAGTGGAGTAGGAATATAAGTGCAGGATGAGGTAGGGGTATGCGGAGCAATATGAAAAAAGCGGAATTTCTGGCATTTCTGGTGCTGGTTATCGGCGTGGTCTGTGCGTGTGGAAATACATATGCAGAGGAACAAACGACAGAAATGTCGGCGGAAACCTCAGGAAATATAGGGAATGATTCCAAGATACGTGAAAGCTTTGCGGGTGAAAGTGCGGCGGATGCGCAGATAGATTTCGATGCATTAAGAGAAATCAATTCCGATATCTTTGCATGGATCTATATCCCGAATACAACAATAGACTGTCCGGTTTTACAGAGTGAACAGTCAGATACTTTCTATGAAAACCATAATGCCTATGGGGAAGAAGACGATACGGGAGCAGTTTATATAGAACTGGCAAATTTGACGAGCATGTGTGATTTTAATACAGTACTGCATGGAAAAACAGGAATGGATGAGACTGGGCTATTTGCCGATCTGTACAGATTTGCCGATCCCGATTTTTTTGAGGATCACGAATATGTGTATCTGTATCTGGACGGAAATGTTTTGACTTATGAGATTTTTGCCGCTTATGAAAGAGAGAATACAAGCCTGA
>JAIDPH010000121.1 GCA_029062885.1 Lachnospiraceae bacterium | reverse complement strand
CAATTATCTATAAGAACTTGCTCTTATTCTACTACAATCTTCTTGAAGCTCTTCTTGCCCTTCTTTACAATAAATTCCTCAGCAGCAATTTCGTCCTTGGTATATGTCGTTTTAACATCGCTCACTTTCTCGCCTTTAACAGTAACGCCACCCTGCTCTACTGCGCGGCGTGCTTCCGAACGTGACGCTGCCAAGCCTGATGCAGCCAGAATACCAAGAATATCAATCTTTCCGTCAATGAATTTATCATCAGAAAGCGACGTGGTCGGCATATTTTCAGAGCTTCCTCCGTTTGTAAAAAGCGCCTTTGCAGCCTCCTTAGCTTTATCTGCTTCCTCCTGTCCATGTACCAGATTCGTAAGTTCATAAGCCAGAATTTCTTTTGCCTCATTTAACTGGCTGCCTTCCCACTTATCCATTTCATCAATCTGCTCAAGCGGCAGGAATGTCAGCATTCTAAGGCATTTTAAGACATCCGCATCAGCCACATTACGCCAGTACTGATAGAATTCAAACGGCGACGTCTTATTCGGGTCAAGCCATACTGCGCCTTTCTGCGTTTTTCCCATCTTATTGCCCTCTGAATTAAGGAGCAGTGTAATTGTCATGGCGTAAGCGTCTTTTCCAAGCTTACGGCGAATCAGTTCAGTTCCGCCTAACATATTGCTCCACTGGTCGTCGCCTCCAAACTGCATATTGCAGCCATAACGCTGAAACAGCTCAAGAAAATCATAGCTCTGCATAATCATGTAGTTAAACTCTAAAAAGCTTAAGCCTTTTTCCATCCTCTGTTTGTAGCACTCAGCTGTAAGCATTCGGTTAACGCTGAAATGCACTCCTATATCTCGGATAAATTCAATATAGTTCAAATCCGTCAGCCAGTCAGCATTATTTACCATCATCGCCTTACCTTCCGAAAAGTCGATGAAGCGGCTCATCTGTTTTTTAAAGCATTCGCAGTTATGTGCAATGGTTTCCTTGGTCATCATGGTACGAAGATCGCTTCTTCCCGATGGGTCACCAATCATACCGGTACCTCCGCCAATCAATGCAATCGGTTTGTTGCCCGCCTGCTGTAGTCTTTTCATCAGACACAATGCCATAAAATGTCCTACATGAAGGCTGTCGGCTGTCGGATCGAATCCAATATAGAATGTTGCTTTTCCATTGTTAATAAGTTCCCGGATTTCTTCAGCATCCGTAAACTGTGCAAGCAGTCCTCTTGCCTGTAATTCTTCGTAAATTTTCATATTTCTGCTTCCTTTCTATTGTTCTTTACATATAAGCGTATTAAAAAAGACCCCGCCCTATTGAAAGGACGAGGTCAAAATCTCGTGTTACCACCTAACTTCATAAACAACTCACGCTGCTTATCTCACTAAGTACAATCGCGCTGCCACGGCTCTGCCATGCTGCCTTGATGATACTCTCCTGCTGTAACGTGCATTCCTACGTCATGACCTACTAATAAATATGCATATTCCATAGCGTAATACCCTGTACCCTGTGTAAACGCATTATTTATATTCTGTCATGAAGCTCCAAGATGTATTCATAAAAGACTTCCCGTTACGCCTCTCATCACCCGGCTGTTTTCTGTTCGTTCCATCATTTACTACTTGTTCTTTTCAACGCTTATATATTTAATTTATTGTATCGTATCTGAAACTTTGGGATTTGTCAAGCGAAATTTTTACGTTTAATAACTAATGCCGGTTACTCATAGGTATATATTATAAAGTAAGCAGAACATGCTTCTTTAATCAAATTACCAGTTCTGTCGTAACTGTATGTGAATGTTCCACTATCAATAATTTCACCATCAGAGTTGTATTCTTGCTTCATAACCAAATTACCGGCTTCGTCATAACTGTATGTTGTCCCATACAGGTTCCCATTAATATACTCATTATCTCTATAATTAAAATAAGTTTCTTTAACCAGATTGCCTGAATTGTCATAACTATATATGCTCTCATTCACATATCCGTCATTCTCCAGCCAAGTTTTTTTGACCAGATTGCCTGAATCGTCATAACTGTATGTTTCCTCACTCCAGCTTCCATCGTTAAACAGTTCAGTCTCTTTAACCAGATTGCCTGAACTATCATATCTTTTCTCCCACTTGTAGTTCATATATGAATATTTGCTACCATATTGCTCACCTATTTCAATCATATTACCTGCTTCGTCATAACTATATTCACTCCAACTACCGCTAACACCATTTCCATATGATAAAATACGCTTAGTTAAATTACCTGTTTCATCATAGCTATATTCTCTCCGACGAACAACAACACCGTCTTTATCATATCCAATACACCACACCGGATTACCAGCTTCATCATAACTATATTCTTCACTGATAACGACGACACCGTCTTTGTTATATTCAATATCCTTTATCAGATTACCGGCTTCATCATAGCTAAATTCTCTCCAGCCATAATAGTAATCTTCCAATTCATGTGCAGAATTCGAAGCCCATACATTACCGTCTTCGTCATAACTAATTACTTTCACCAGATTTCCGGCTTCATCATAACTGTATTCTATGTAGTTCTGAAGAGATGAATCATCATTGTCATAGACTGCTTTTTGAACCAGTTTCCTGTCAGCTTCGTTATCCAAGTACACATCCGTGTCAAAAGGCATATATTTCCACAAAACACAAACCGATAAAATAACTGCTGCGCATATGATTGGAATACACCAAACACGTTTATCTACTTTTGGCAGTTTTCCCTTTTCTTTCTGTTGAAACATCTCGACATCAACCTCTTTATATTATATTTCATTATATCTTTTCCCAGAAAAGTGTTATAACCCGTAATTCTAAATGTCCCATCACCACTGAATGCAAAACTTAGTTTCCGCATCTTTCACGGAATTTTTTACTCTCTACTCCCTTTAATTAAGATATGGCTGATCTCCACCACAAATAACCCGTCACGACTGCAAACAGCAAAATTCCAATAATCGAAAGTACGACACAGACTGTCGCACATATCCTTGAGCTTTTCCAGCTGCGTATACCTTTAACAATTCCTATGATACAGGAAATAGGAGAAAGAAAAAAAAAGAAAAGACAGAGGATACCAGTCAAAACATTCCATTTCGCACCCGTAAACGCAAGTGCCGCAAACCCAACTACCATAACGAGAATACAAACAGGAAACACAGAAATTGCGTTAAAAATACCAAATGCCAAAAGATTTTTGTCTTTTCCTTTCATAATACACCTCCGTAATTCGCTTTATCCCATACTATATTTCACCGTTTATTCGTCATTAGCTTAACCATCGCCTGATTCAGACCGTTTACCGTCAGCTTATACATCGGAAACATTTCTTTAATCGCAGTCTCCGCCTCACGCCAGGGTGCATGTCCGGGAGCCATCTTGGGATTCAGCCAGACAATCTTTTTATAATGCTTTTTCATAAGCTGAAGCCATTCCATACCGGAAAGTCCATCGTTTGGACCTCTGTAATTACCGGAAGTGGAATACAATTCCTCCGGCGCCATTGCCGCATCACCGACGATAATGACTTTATAATCACTGTCCAGATTTCTAAACATCCACTCCGTATCAATCCAGTCACCGTTTTCGCACTCCGGCGTCTTATACAGTTTTGAATAAATACAATTATGGAAATAATAGGTTTTTACGTCTTTATAGTGATTTGATTTATGAACAGACTGGAAAAGTTCATTAAGCAGATTGCTATACGGAATCATAGTTCCGCCTGAGTCCATCAAAAGCAGCAATTTAACTGCATTTTTTCTGGGTCTTTCCATCACAATCTGCAGACAGCCGCCATTATTACAAGTCTTATCAATCGTACCATCTATATCCAGCTCTGTCTTAGGGATATCCAGTTTGGTTGAAAACTGGCGCAGTTTTCTTAGTGCCACCTGAAACTGTCTGTTATCGAGAATCCTGTCATCACGGAAATCACGGTATTTTCTTGCTCCGACCACCTGAAATGCGGACTGATATCCTGTAGAGCCGCCTACCCTGACGCCTCCCATATTGCCTCCCATATTACCGAAAGAGGTCTTGCCCATAGTTCCAATCCAGAAGCTTCCGCCGTTATGCTCGGAATCCTGGTCTCTCAGACGGTCTTTGAATTTCTGTTCTACGTCCTCTTTATCGACCTTAACCTGTTCCTCATTCATGACATTACGCATCTCTTCATGAAATTCGTCTATCATGTCCGACTTATCCAGCCAGCGCAGCATATTCTTGCTGATTTCATTCTCCGACTGAATTCCTTTAAATACTTCGTCAAATGCCATATCAAACTTATCAAATTCGGTTTCCGACTTTACCAGAATCATTCTTGCAGTATAATAAAAATCGGTCAGACTACTGTTGCAAAGTCCCTGATTAAGCGCTTCCTGTAATGTCAGCCATTCAGTCAGCGTAACGTGGAGCCCTTTTGCTTTTAATGTATAAAAGAATTTACTGAACATATTTTTACCCTTTAATCCGTCCTATGCCGCAAAGTTTCCAAATCTTCGTCTTTCTTTACTACTACTCCGACAAATGGTAATTCCTCTTTTAACCTGTCCGTCGGAATACCGCCTATCTGTAAGGCGTTAATCCAGTCAATCAGCTCAGAGGTGCTTGGTTTCTTGCGGATATCCTTAATCGAACGTATCCAGTAGAATACCTCCATTGCATCCTTTAACAGCTTATCTTCCACATTAGGATAATGCGTTTTCACTATTTCTTCCATCAATTCCGCATTCGGGAAATCAATATAGTGGAAAATGCATCTTCTAAGGAAGGCGTCCGGCAGCTCTTTCTCAGCGTTGGAAGTAATGATTACAATCGGTCTGTGTTTCGCCTTAACAGTACGCTTAGTCTCATGTATATAGAATTCCATCTGGTCTAACTCCCACAACAAATCGTTAGGGAACTCCAAATCCGCCTTATCTATTTCATCAATCAGCAATACTACCTGCTCATCAGAATCAAAAGCTTCTCCCAATTTACCAAGCTTAATATATCTGGCGATGTCGTCTACTCCTTCCTCTCCGAACTGTCCGTCATAAAGTCTCTGTATCGTATCGTAAACATACAGTCCTTCCTGCGCCTTTGTAGTAGACTTAATATTCCAGATTACCAGTTTCTTGCCAAGCGATTCCGCCACCGCCTGCGCAAGCATTGTCTTGCCCGTTCCCGGCTCTCCTTTAATCAACAGAGGTTTTTTCAACGCTATTGCAACGTTTACGCTTGCCAGCAGCTCTTTAGAAGCTACATATTGTGATGTACTTGTAAATGCAGTCTTATTATCACTCATATTCTGATTTTCCTTTCCGGTATTTTGTTCTTACTGATATCAGACAATTTTCTATGCTCTTTCTTGATATGCATCTGAATTTATGTTACGATATTTTAAATGCAAAAGCAATAGTTTAATTCCTGCATTAGCAATATTATGAATATACTGAAAGACGAGGAATAAATATGATATCAGATTTATTAAACAAATCTAAAATGAGTATTTCTTTTGAAGTATCTCCGCCCAAAACTGAGGATGAATTTAAAGCAGTTTTTGCCAAGTTGGACTCAATGGCTAAACTTAATCCAGATTTTATAAGCTGTACCTATGGGGCAGGCGGCTCCAAAGCTGGAAAGACCGCGGAAATCACATCCTATATCCAGCATCAGTTAAGAATTGACGCAATCGCGCATATGACATGTGTAGGCTTCAAAAGCGCTGACCTTAATAAAAACTGTAAATTATTAGAAAAAGAAGGTATTAAATACGTTATGGCGCTTCGCGGTGACAGACCTATGGCAATGACCGATGAACAATATAACGGCAGGGAATTTTTCTATGCTTCCGATATGGTACGATACCTGAAAGCCAACACTAATCTGCAGATTGCCGGTGCCTGCTATCCTGAAAAACATTATGAAGCTGAAAATTTTGAGAGCGACATTATGCACTTAAAAGAAAAGGTAGATGCAGGCGTTTCCTTCCTCATCACGCAGCTTTTCTTTGATAATGATATCTTCTACCGTTTTAAGGAACGTACTGCACAGATGGGAATTACCGTTCCCATCTGCGCAGGCATTATGCCGATAACATCTGCTAAGCAGATTGGAACAAGTGTAAACTTATCAGGTTCTTCCGTTCCGAAAAAACTTGCTGATATAATAGCCAATTATGGAGATAATCCGGAAGATATGCGTAAAGCCGGTATAGATTATGCTATAAGGCAGATTCTTGATTTAAAAGAACATGAAGTAGACGGCATACATATCTATACAATGAACAGACCGAAGACTACTGCGGAGATTGTAGCACAGATATAGAAAGGCACGATTAAAAGTAATAGATATTTTCAATAACCAGAGCTTGGGTACAATGAATAAAATAAGGGGTGACTTGCCGAAATATTTATATTTCTTTTGCATTCGGAACCCCGTTTTTATTCATTGTGCCCAAGCTCGTTACTAACATGGATAATTTAAGCGGCAAATCACCCTACTCTTCTTCCCACGGTATCAGCGGATTCTCAATCTTCTTATCACGTAACATCAGACTTCCTACCGCTTCTGCTGCTGATTTTCCATCAAACAGGATTTCATTTACCTCTTCTATGATTGGTATCTGTATATTGTATTTTTTTGCAAGACCCATAGCCGCCTTGGCAGAATATACGCCTTCGACTACCATCTTAACCTCCGCCATCGCTTCTTCCATCGAATATCCTTTACCTATCAGTATTCCTGCGCGTCTGTTTCTGGAATGCATGGAGGCACAGGTAACGATTAAGTCACCGATTCCGGTCAGTCCGCTGAAAGTCTCAATTCTTCCGCCCATAGCCATTCCAAGTCTGGCAATCTCGGCTATTCCTCTTGTAATCAAAGCCGCTTTCGTATTATCTCCGTATCCGAGTCCGTCCGCAATGCCGGCAGCAAGCGCAACCACATTCTTAAGCGCCGCTCCAAGTTCTATACCAAGTACATCAGGGCTGATATATACACGGAAAACCTTACTCATAAAAATATTCTGTAAATACTCAGCCGTTTTCTTGCTTCTGGCTCCTACTACGATAGTTGTAGGAATGCCTTTTCCTACCTCTTCCGCATGTGATGGTCCTGACAGAACGGCAACTTCTGCCCGCGGAATCTCTTCTTCTATAATCTGAGAAAGCGTCATAAGCGTATCTTCCTCAATTCCCTTTGCCACATTGACAATAATCTGTCCTTCTTTCACATACGGAGCCATACTCTTGGAAGTATTTCTCGTATACGGCGACGGTACGGCAAGCACCATAATGTCTTTTCCGCTTACGGCTGATTCCAAATCAGTAGTAAATTCCATATCTTCCGGCAGTTTCACCCCCGGAAGCTTATCCTTATGCTCATGCTCTGTTTTAAGCATTTCTATTTCTTTCTCAACAATCGACCATACCGTTATACGATGTCCGTTATTATAAAGCAAAAGCGCTAACGCGGTTCCCCAACTTCCTGCACCGATTATACTGATATTTGCCATATTATTTTTCTCCCTTCGATTCAGACTCGTCTTTTTTATGCTTCAAATATGTCTTGCGTTCTTCTCCCTTTAACAGCCTGGAAATATTCTCCCTATGCTTATAATAAGCCATCACTGTCAGGAATGCGGCAATCACATAAAGTTCAATCAGATGCGCCTGACTCATTCCAAATAATCCCATCTGCCCCATCACTATGGTTTCTATTATGAATCCTGCATAAACAAGCAGTGAACCGAGCGAAACATAATGCGTCGTAAAGAAAATACTGAAAAAAATAATAACGCCCATAGGTATAAAATACGGATGAAAAGAAAGAATAAGCCCTGCCGTTGCCGCTATTCCTTTTCCGCCCTTGAAATGAAGATAAAAAGGAAAATTGTGACCGAGAATAGCTCCCGCAGCAGCATACATTTTCAAAAGATAGACCATATCCGGATGGCTTTTATCAAACAGAATTCCCGTAATAACAATCGCAAGGATACATTTGATTATATCTCCGAAAAGTACAATAAGTCCTGCCTTAGTACCCAGCACTCTCATCGTATTCGTCGTTCCCGCATTGTGGCTTCCATACTCCCTGATATCAATTCCATGCATCTTACCGTAAATATATGCTGTCTGGAACAGTCCGAAAGCATAACCAATCAGTAAACAAATAATTCGTTCCACCTTACTTATCTCCTTTTCTTTCTCTTATGATAAATTTAAGCGGGGTTCCTTTGAATCCAAAGGCTTCCCGGATCTGGTTCTCAATATATCTTGTATAAGAAAAATGCATCAGTTCCTTATCATTTACAAAAATGACAAATGTCGGCGGTTTGACTGCTGCCTGTGTGATATAGTACAGTCTGAGTCTTCTTCCCTTATCTGAAGGCGGCTGCTGTAAGGCTACGGCTTCAGACATAATTTCATTTAATACGCCTGTTGATATGCGCATAGCATGATTTTCATACACCGCATCAATCAGTTCATACAACTTAAACAGTCTCTGCCCTGTTACCGCAGAGATAAAAGTAATCTCGGCATATGGCATAAAAGAAAGCACCTGTCTGATTTTCTGCGTAAACTGATTGACTGTCTTATTATCCTTTTCAATAACATCCCATTTATTGACTGCAATGATTGTTGCCTTTCCTCTGTCATGGGCAATTCCGGCTATCTTGGCATCCTGCTCGGTAGCGCCCTCTGTCGCATCTATAACGAGAATGACTATATCAGCACGCTCCACAGCGGAAACAGTACGAATAATCATGTAACGTTCAAGTTCTTCTTTTATCTTGTTCTTGCGCCTAAGTCCTGCTGTATCAATAAAAACATATTCTTTACCCTGATAAGTAATATCCGTATCAACGGCATCTCTCGTCGTTCCGGCAATATCAGATACAATGAGTCTGTTTTCCCCAATCAGTCTATTGATAATGGATGATTTACCCACATTCGGCTTCCCGACAATGGCTACTCTTACCCGCTCATCCTCTTCTTCCTGCGCTGCAGTTTTATCAAAATGTGAAGAAACTTCATCCAGCAGTTCTCCGAAACCAAGCTTATTCACTGATGAAATCGGCAAAGGCTCTCCGATGCCAAGCTGATAAAATTCATACACATCGGCCATATATTTATTAAAATCATCTACTTTATTGACAGCCAGCACAACCGGCTTCCTGGAACGGCGCAGCATATCCGCCACTTTGGAATCCGCATCCACAAGTCCCTGTTTTACATCAACCATAAAAATTATGACGTCAGCAGTGTCTATTGCAATCTGCGCCTGTTCGCGCATCTGTGATAAAATGACATCTTTACTCTCTGGTTCTATTCCCCCTGTATCAATCAGGGTGAAATTCATATCCAGCCACGTGATGTCTGCATATATTCTGTCTCTGGTAATCCCCGGCGTATCTTTTACAATAGATATCTTTGCCTTTGCCAATGCATTGAATAAAGTAGATTTACCTACATTCGGTCTTCCCACCACTGCCACGATTGGTCTGGATTTTTTCTTTCCCATAAGGTCCCCCATTCTTACTTATCAAAATGTAATAAATTACATTATAATTTATTACATTGTAATATAGCATTAACGAAATCATGTCCGCTTGATTTTACAATATCTACTTTAACTTGTAAAGCTTTTTCCATATCTGAAAGTGTGATATCATCCAAAAAATAGTCTTCACCGCTGCGCAGAACATTCTGCGGAAGCAGTATTCGCTCTCCAAGCGCCTTCCCCTTAAGCTGTCTTATAATATCCTGTCCGGTTAAAAGTCCTGATACCGTAATAAGCTCTCCAAAAAATTCATTGGTTATTGCATAGACATGAATATTTAAATGCGGGAAACTCTGCATCATAGTTTCCGCCATCTGTTTAATATAGGGAAATGCCAGTTTCCCTGTCACAAGAGACAGTTCTGCCGTACTCTGATTATTAGCTTTATCATTCAGCCCGGACATCGCATCCTGAAACTCCTCAAGCATCAGTCTCAGCATGCCTACGCCATTCTCTAACTGTAAATATCCGTCGTAACGTTCCTCCTCCGGCAGTTCCTCACCCGCCAGAATATACCATTCGTCGGAAGCATGTACAAAGTGTGTGCCATATTCCTTATAAATTTTCTCCTGCCACCTATGTATACATTCTAATACATCACAGGCATCCTCTTTTGTAAAAGGTTCTAACTGAAAAAGACCCTCTCTATATGCAGTCAATCCTACAGGCACTACCGATACGCTCTCAAGATACGGCAGATATGACGTCAGGTCGGAAATGGATCTCTCTAACTCATCCCCATCATTTATACCTTTGCACAGCACAATCTGCCCATTCATTGTAATTTCAGCATCACAAAGTCTCCTGACATAAGCAAGTACCTCCCCGGCAAACCGGTTATTCAGCATCTTACATCTAAGTTCCGGATTCGTCGTATGAAATGAAATGTTGATAGGTGAGAGGCGATACCTTATTATCCGTTCAATGTCATCATCGACCATATTAGTCAACGTCACGTAATTACCCTGTAAAAAAGACAGTCTGGAATCATCGTCTTTAAAATACAAAGTATCTCTTAGACCTTTAGGCATCTGATCAATAAAGCAGAATATGCATTTATTTCTGCAGGAACGGTATTCATCCATCAGACCATTTTCAAATTCCACACCCAGCTCTTCATCATATTCCTTATCAATTTCCAGAAGCCATTCCTCACCGCTTGGCTTACGCACCAAAACTTCTACATATTCATCCTGCATCAGATATTGATAATCAAAAATATCCACTATTTCATTATCATTAATTTTAAGAAGGACATCCCCTGCTTCTATTCCCAGTTCCTCAGCAATAGAATCAGGGTATACTGTTTTAATTATATGTTGTACATTCTTCATGTAGTTTCTACCTCTTGACATCGATTTTATCAGAGTTATGTCCTGCATATCATTGCTCCTATAGAAAATTATGCACAATTTATGATTATAAAGCAAGTCTTCCCGTACAAATTATGGTATAAATTGTAAGTAAAATCTCTTGACTACTCCCCTGTCATAATGTTATAAAATAATTGGTATATATTCTGAAATATGAATAATGATTATACAGCATAGAACGTTATGCAGGCATTTTCTGCTTGCAATTTTTTACAGATAGGAGAATACTATGCCTAATATACAAGAATTGGAAACATCAATGCCGGTTGCTCCGATAAAAATTCTTACTACGCAGGCCGCTCTTCCGCTTGCGAAGTGGATTAATGGTTACCTTGTCGAATTCAGGCAGCATTTGAATAACAGTTTCAAAAACGACCCTGCTTTTTACGGATATATGGAGGATGATTATCTTATCCAAGTGGATTGTCCACGTTTCGGAAGCGGTGAAGGCAAAGCGGTACTCAATACTTCCGTAAGGGGAAAAGATATTTTTATACTAACAGATGTCTGTAATCACAGCATAACTTATCAGATGAACGGTTTTACAAACCATATGTCTCCTGACGATCACTATCAGGATTTGAAAAGAATTATTTCCGCCATCAACGGAAAAGCTCACCGCATTAATGTTATTATGCCTTTTCTATATGAAGGTCGGCAGCATAAAAGAAGCGGCAGGGAATCTCTTGACTGTGCTTATGCAATCGAGGAGTTGATGAGCATGGGGGTTTCCAACTTCATTACTTTTGACGCACACGATCCAAGAGTACAGAATTCCGTTCCTATAAAAGGCTTTGACAACTATACTCCACACTATCAGTTCATGAGAGCGCTCCTTCATACGGCTGAAGACCTGATAATTGACAAGGAGCATACAATTGTAATAAGTCCTGATGAAGGCGCACTTGACAGGGCTGTATATTTTGCCAACGTACTTGGCGTAGATACCGGTATGTTCTATAAAAGGCGTGACTATTCTACGATTGTAAATGGCAAAAATCCTATAGTCGCACATGAGTTTCTGGGTGATAATATTGATGGAAAAGATGTAATCATCATAGACGATATGATTTCATCCGGCGGCAGCATGATTGATACTGCCAAGCAGTTAAAAAAGAGAAATGCAAAGCGTGTCTTCATCTGCGCTACCTTTGGTCTGTTCACAGACGGATTGGCCGCATTTGACGAAGCTTATGAAAAGTGTTTCTTTGACCGCATCATCACGACCAACCTCTGCTATCAGCCCCCTGAGTTAAAAGATAAACCTTATTATCAGGAAGCCGATATGAGTAAGTTCATTGCATCTATCATTAACTTCATGAATCATGATGCATCAATGTCTAATATTTATACACCTACAGATAAGATACATAGTATTCTGGCTAAATATAATAACCGTGAAGAAGGCGCTTTAGATAATTAATCTATAGCGCCCTTTTCACGTTTATATTTCCACAGATTTTTTACTCAATTTTCTATTCCTGAATAAGCGGGAATGTCATAACTACTTTGAACAAGTCTCCATCCAGACTTATATTAAAAGTGCCTTTCTGCGCTTCAGTCAGATTCTTGGCAATTGACAGACCTAAACCACTGCCCTCTGTCGTTCTTGATTCATCACCTCTTATGAATCGTTCCGTCAATTCTTCAGGATTACAGTTAAGCTCTGCAGCGGAAATATTCTTGATGGATATCTCAACCCACTCCTGTTTCATAACGACTTTATTTTTCAGCGGATATACCGTAATGTAAACCCTTGTTCCTTCCAACGCATACTTACAAATGTTGTTAAACAGATTTTCCATAATGCGCCAGATTCTTCTGCTGTCAGCCTCTATAACTGCATTGGAAGCTTTCACATCAATAACAATACTCAGGTTTTTCTTCTCAAATTTCTCTGAAAACTCTCCTATTGTTTGATTTAACAGCTCTGTCATGTTGATTCTTTCAAAATTCAGACTAATATTTCCTGAGGATATTTTGCTTGCCTCTACCAAATCATCAGTTAACTGCTTTAATCTCTGTGACTTTTCATCCAGTATTCTGATATAATTTCTAACACGTTCATTGTCTACCTCTTCGCGTTTAATCAAGTCCACATAATTGATGATGGAGGTAAGCGGCGTCTTAATATCATGCGACACATTAGTAATCAGCTCAGTTTTCATACGCTCATCCTTCATGCTGCTCTCCACTGCATTCTTAATTCCATTTCCGATGCTGTTGACAGACTTTGCCAATGCAGTATTATATCCATGCACCTTCTCCTGTTCTACCTGATATGAAAAATCACCTGTCGCTATTTTTTCTATGCCGTTTACAATATCCTGTCTCTCTTTTACATCACGGTATAATATCATTCCGACTACCGCATCAACCGCAATTGTTATCATAATTATAAATAAGAACGATATACCAAAATCTGATATTAGTATGGTTAACACAGCCATAAATAGATTAAAGAGTAAAAACAGCATATATGGTACCCATGTTCTTACAACAATGCTGCTATTGCCATATAGCTCTGATACCAGCTTAGAGATTTTTTTCAAAACCCTGCTCATATAGCTGTTTTTCCATAGTGTTTTCGCCTTGATTCTCCTTACGAGACTATAATAGAAAAACAGGAAAATCATATCTGCTATAAACACAGCTGTTCCCATAAGCGCTCTATACCACAGAGCATTGACTAAGTCAAGGTTCAGACTTTCCATAGCTACATAAAATGCCATACATATCACACAAGCGGCAATAGCTCCGAAAAAAATACCTGCTCCCGTAGGCATCTTATCAAATTCTGTCAAATGAATGCTCACACTTCCATCTTTACCTTTTACTCTTCCTGTCATTACCGTCAGATATATGAATATAAGCAGATACAGAACGATTGCTGCAACGGCTGCTACTAACCATTTCCATATATATGGAACATAATTCTGAAAGCCCTTATATCCATCTGCAAGTGCGTCATTTGCCGCATAAGAAGAATCCACCCCAATCCACAACTTGATATTCTCCGGATACGCATAACTATAATCTTTTAAAATAGAACGCAGCATCTCCTCATCTATATGTGAATTACTTTTATAAATCATCTCATCAGGATTATAATACAAATACCTGCTCACTTTTCCATTCAATTTCCCATCAAATACTTCACTAAAGAATGCTGCCACATCAATTGGATCTTCATTCTTTGTACTATTTACTGAATCATCTATCATATTGGTAAAATATTCAGTATGTCCGCCTACGGTTCTCTCAAGGCAGTATCGTATATTCGTATTATATCCATCGTAATACTCACCATATGCTAAATATTCATCATAATTATATGAAAGGTCCTGCATTGCCTTTTCAACATTTTCGCATAACTTATTATAACTTTCCCACTCAGCTGTATAGTCTTCAATATTTTTACCGTCAACCGTTTTATATTTGTTAATCAGAATATCATGATCTTCAGAAACAGTTACAGATTCATCGGTCGAATTTGAAGTAATGTTTGTTGTCGTATCTGCATTCCCATATGTTGTAGTATCCATTGTAAGAGAATTGCCTGATACATTAGAAGTATATATACCTTCAGGCGTCTTCATATAATAGTAATCAACAGAAATCCCGGATTGAATGTTTCTTTCCAGCATGGTCACAATTGTATAATTATTCAGGAAATTTTTCAGTTCTTTACTATCATCACTATAAGTATCGTATGTTAAGCCATAGTTCTCCCACTTCAGCAAATCTCCCAGATAATATTCAGCCGTCACATACTTCTCAGGCATGGCAGAAGTACGATTATTGTACGCAGTTACATCGATAATCTTTTTACTGTCAAATTTCCCATCTGTTTCCATCTGGCTTCTGAGGACTCCGAATCTGATTATATCTGTTACCGCTTTACTGAATATTGAACAAAACATATCAGAATCTTCATAGCTTTTATTCGGGTCTATATCCACGAGTGTATACGTAAAGCTAAAGCGTCTATTCCCATACAAATCATGTACAATGATAGCGGAGCCGGATACTACCACCAAAAGGATAACTGCCGCAGCGGTAATCAATAAATGCTGCAAAAACTGCAGAAAGCCTTCCATTCCTCTCCTGTTTTCTTTTTTCTTCTTTTTTGCTTCTTTTTCTGCATTAATACTCTTTTCTATATTAACGTCTTTCTCTGAATTAATTTTCATTTCTTTGTTTATGTCATTTTCATCTTTATTTATATCCTGATTCATTTCATCCATTATAACTACTCCTTTCCTGTAAACGGAACCCATAGCTCTTTCTTAATAACACTAAAAAACACCGAATATTATTGTTTCTCGATTTTGTATCCTATGCCCCACACTACCTTTAAATAACGGGGCTCTTTCGGATTAATCTCAATCTTTTCTCTGATATGCCTGATATGTACGGATACGGTATTGTCTGCCCCGATTGCCTCCTCATTCCAGATGCTCTCATAAATCTGGGAAATTGAAAATACCCTGCCGCAGTTCTTCACAAGCAGAAGCAGAATATTGTACTCAATCGGCGTCAGTTTAACACTTTCACCATCCACAGTGACCTCTTTCTTATCATCATCAATCATAAGCCCGCCCACCTGAAACAACGCATTATTATCGACATTTAAGTTCCCAAGCATCGTATACCGTCTCAGATTAGATTTGACCCTCGCCACAAGCTCCAACGGATTAAAGGGCTTCGTCACATAATCGTCTGCACCGATATTAAGTCCCAGAATCTTATCATTGTCCTCTGATTTCGCAGAAATAATGATGATAGGTATACTGGAGTATTCTCTGATTTTTAATGTTGCACGAATACCATCAAGCTTGGGCATCATCACATCAATAATCAAAAGATGAATGTTTGTTTCCTTTAAAACCTTTATCGCCTGTTCGCCGTCATATGCCTTAAAAATCTGATATCCCTCCTGCAATAGGTAAATCTCTATTGCATCTACAATTTCTTTATCATCATCGCATACCAGAATATTAGCCATTCTTCTCACCTCTTTCGTTAAGACTTCTTAACTGTAATTAAAACAAATAAAAATAAAGGAATTTATACGAAAATTTTTAATTTTTTCTTAATATCATAAATTAATAAGCCCCAAAAATGCACCCAAATTTCCACGTTTTCCGTGGCTTGCCCTATGTGAAAACAGATAGTCAGGGTTACAGCAGGTACAAATATCCGTTATCTGCAGCTTTTCAGGCAGTACGCCTCCTTCCAAAAGTATAATCTCATTGGCTTTCCATAAATCTAACATATATTTTCCGTTTCCTTTCGAATAAAGAAGTTCATCACTCTGACCGGGCTTATGAAATTCATCCCTGAAAGCCTCTGCTACATCTTCACGTACCTCATAGCAGTCCTTACAGATAGAAGGCCCTATAGCCGCTGTCACATCCTCGGCCTTGGTACCATATTCCCTGCCCATAGTTTCTATCATACGCTGCCCCATCCTTGCGACGGTTCCCCGCCAGCCGGAATGTGCCAGCCCTATAGCCTTATGCTTCTCATCAACAAAAAAAAGCGGTACACAATCCGCATAAAAAGTCGCAAGCACAATACCCTTAACATTGGTAACCAGCCCGTCGATATCCGTATAATCTTTGGGATATAAAATGCCCTTTCCCCTATCTGTATCATCAACTACACGTATATTGGTCGTATGTGTCTGGTCTGAGCAAACAATGTCAGATACAGAACACTCAAGTGTTTCGGCAATCCTACGGTAATTTTCATCTACCGCATCTCTTTCATCCCCTCTTTGATAACTTAGGTTCATGGAAGAATAAATACCACCGCTCACCCCTCCAAGTCTGGTAGAAAACATATGCCGTACAATCCCTGTCTTTTCCAAAATTGGAAAGGTCAGATATTCCACCTTTCCCTTTCTATTCTGCTTCATTTGAAGCACGGAAGATTTTCTTTTTATATTCGTCAATTTGCTATACCCCTTCCAATATTTAAATATACTCAAATGCATTTTTTATCCATTGTATATCGTCACCATCGATTGCTACCACATCAAACCGAATAGGCATATCTAATGGACATTGGTGTATCATCCTATAATAATCTGCTACTCTGCATATTTTTTTCTGCTTGCCAATGCCTACTGCTTCCAACGCACTTCCTTTATCAGAGCCATTCTTTCTGTATTTGACCTCAATAAATACCAGATATTCGCCATCATATCCAATAACGTCTATTTCCCCGCGTCTGCATCTGAAATTCCGTTCCTTTATCCTGATTCCATTCCCTGCCAAATAGATACAAGCTGCCTCTTCTTTTTTTGTACCGACTTCTCTTGTATTCAATCTCTTTTTCTCTCCGCTTCTGACCTTACACTACATACCCATCTTTCCCTTAATCTTATCCATAGCGTCAACGAATACCAGAATCTCAGCTACAACTTCATATAATTCCGGCGGAATCGTCTCACCGATATCCAGTCTGGACAGAGTATCTGCAAGCTTATCATCTCTATGTACCGGAACATCTGATTCCTTTGCCTTCTCTATGATTCTCTCTGCTAACGCGCCTTTACCTGAGGCAATGACTCTTGGCGCCTCATCATTAGGGTCATATTCAAGCGCTATAGCCTGTTTAATTTTCTCTTCTTTTTCTCTGGGCATATAAACCTCCGTTTTCCGTAATCTATATCAAATATAATCCCTGATTTTCAGTCTATGCACGCATATCGAATGAAGTCATACTCAGCACGGAAATATTCTTATTCTGTGCCAGAATTTCCTGCATAATATTGGTATCCTCAGGCGATTCTTCGTCTTTGAGCTGAAAATTAGCATTCATTGCATAGCCGCGCTTCTCCAAACGCTCATTCAGAATATGTATGTGCTCCGCAATCAAATCAAGCGACTCCTCGTCCCTTAGCGTAAAATTAGTATTCACTTTATTCTGACTCTGCTGCATGGTAATATATACATCCATAGGACCCAGATTCTCCATGTCAAGATGCAGTAAAGCCGTAATATTACCGTCCTTTCTGGCGAGATTTTTCTTATTTGTATATACATACAAATCACCATGCGCCTGATTGCCGCTCATCATAAGCGGAAGCTGAATATACGGAAAAATCTGATTCATCTGATTCATAAAATCCACATTATTCTGCAGATTCTGAACACTCTTAGCTCCGGCGCTGTCAGCTTTGTCAACCATCTGAAATGCTTCACTTAATTTAGCCGTCTGTTCTCTGATTCTTTCATAGAGCTGCTCTACTTTCTCTTTTACAGCCGCTTCTTCTGGTTCTATCATCCACTCTTTTGTCATTTGAGTCTGTAACAGATTGTGAAACTCCTTACTTCCGAAAAGTTCCTTAACGGACTGATGAAAACTGCTGTCTGCTATATTGGAATGCCCTGAAAGCAGCTCACTTATCTGGGAAAGTGTTTCCTTAGGGGAAAGATTACCCTTTCCAATCTGCTCAGCCGTCTCTGTGTCCGCACCAAGCTTCTTTATCATGCTTTCAAGTTCTTTCCACGATTCCTGTGAAAGTGAAGCCTTAGCCGGTTCTGCCATTTCCTGTGGCAAGTCGGTTCTTCCTTCTGCAATTATGACCTTACCTTCCTGCACTTGTGCCTTAATCACCTGTGTTCCTTCTTCTCTTAATGTTTCTGATTCAAGTATTTCTCCCTTTACAGATTCACTTATTACCTGCTCATCTTTAGTCAGCGTTTCCTGAACTGCCGCTTCCGAGATTTTTCCATCGGTCATATTCTGCAATAGCGAAGACTCTCCGTTCACTGCTTCCGCATTCTCTGTGCCGATAAATGCCTTGATAATCTGTCCATAAAAGGCAACTGCATCAGATTCCCTGCCTTCCGATAACAATTCCATATAAGTCTGTGGAATTTCCTCCATAATCTGATCTGCGCTTTGTATAATCTGGTGCGCGTTGTTCTTATATATTTCAAACTGCTCAATGTTAATCTCAGATATAGGCATTCCCAAACGAACCATCTGCATGATTGATGCAGGATTGGCATTAGGAAAGTCTACCAGTTGTCTGTTCACATAGGCAATTGAATCTCTGTCAATCGGAAGTCCCTCCTGCATCATATCGGATACCATTTTCATATTTTCCAAAGTCTTGGAAAGTCCGGCAGCGGATAATGCTTTCAAAATCGTAGCTTCATTTGCCATATTGGCATAAAGAGGCGTCAAAGACAGAAGTGTACCGTTATTGGTCTTTACCTCAAAACTCATATTCTGCCCAAGCGCTATATTTATATCCCTCTCAAGTCTGGCAGTAAGAACTGTTTCCGAGTCAAGCGCAATCTGTACAGTATTGCCATCCTTTCCGACCACCTCGCCCTGAACCGTCTGACCGGGAGCTACATTACGCATTTCGTTCATAGCCTTGTAGTTTTTCTCTCCCGTTGTCATCACTGCCGGCTGTCTGGTAGTATCTACCTGTTTGATATTCTGATTTGACGACTTAAAAATATTTCCCAGATTCAATTATTGACCTCCGTTCAATCAACAAAATGTGTAATAAAGGATTTTCTGTGAATAGGGCAGGGACCATATTTTTTCAGTGCTTCAATATGCGCCTGCGCACCGTAGCCCTTATTGGAAGCAAAGCCGTATTCCGGAAAAACGCTGTCATACTGCACCATCAGACGATCCCTTGTCACTTTTGCCACGATACTTGCCGCCCCTATGGAAATGCTCTTTGCATCTCCTTTGATAATCGGAATCTGTTTGATGGATACCTGCGGTATGGTAACAGCATCATTAAGCAGCAGATCAGGTTTAACCTGCAGCTTTTCAATCGCTTCACGCATTGCCTCATAGGTTGCCTGTAAAATATTGATCTCATCAATCCGCTCAGGCGTATTATATCCTATTCCCACTGCCACAG
>JAIDPH010000120.1 GCA_029062885.1 Lachnospiraceae bacterium | reverse complement strand
CCATAACCCCTTTCTATATTTTCTCCATAGTAAATACCGCCATGGTAATTCTCTGGAAAATAAACAAGATTGAATTCGATTGTATCTCTCCATACACATATATCTCTTATTTCGTCTAATTCATATAAGTTTTTCAAGCTCTTATAAAAATCAGCATTATTTGATATTTCATCTGCTATTTCCAGATTATTACTTGTTACATTTTCAAAATCTATACGCCTCCCATAATTATCATAAAAATCTATATATCCGTCAGACCATTGTCGCATAGTCCGGGCAACATATTCAAAATCTTCTTGATTGTCAGTTACAATAGCCATATACTCTTCGTTGGTTCTTTCTTTTTTATAGTTATAGTTATTTCTGCCATATCTATAAATCTCTATTGTTTTTTTCCATTCATAGGCTATGTACAATCCAAGTATTACTACCACAATAATTACTATAACTGCGATACCTATTATTCTTAATATCCTTTTCCCTCTCATTCTTTTCCCTCCTGTTCAAAATAAAGGCGTTGACTTTTAATCAAGCGCTTATATAAAAGATACGAATAAGAATGAGTGCTTTTATGGGATTTTTTGAAAATATTTTTTGTTTTATTCCATACAAAAGACTAAAAAGCCCGCAGGGCAATCCCCACGGGCTTCAAACTTTTTCTCTGATTCTTATTTATTCCTAAGTCCCGACTTATAGTAGAAACATATCTTCTCCGGAATCGGATAAGCCGAATCGCCTTCCTTACGATATTCCGAACAGTCACCGAATACGATTCTGCCGTCAGGCAATGCACAGTTCATAACGCCTTCCCAATCGCAGGGTGCTTCATAGGCAGGCAGCACATTTACCGCACTTTCCTCACCCAGATTATAGGTATAGATTCCGCCATATCCCCAGAATACGAAGTCTGTATCCGAGCCCTTAGCTATAATGTCAATCTGTATGATATCATCCGGTACAATTCCCATATAGACATCTTCCAGACAACTATCCTCGACGTTTACAGTAGCAATTCCCACATTTCTGCCATCGGGGTGTTCTTCGCCTATCTTTCTCAACTTTTCAACCTGAATATAGACTTTTCCGTCTTTACCGATTCCGAGTCCGCTGGCAGGATGGCTGTAATAAAGCTCAGAATTAATTGTTGTTACCGGATTTCCTTCCTTATCAAGTATTATAAGAAAAGTATTATTTTCCATATAAGTCTTTACGTAGATATAACCCTGCTCATCTACTACGATTTTCCGTATAATATTAAACACCGTATAATCTATATATTGTGATAAATCAATTTTCTTCTTAACTTCTCCGTCACCACTTAGAATCCAGATTCCTATCTTGTAGTGCCAATCTCCCATAGTAACATCAAAGTCATCACCTTCCACACTCTGCATAATTCCCAGATAAACATCTCCAGACTTATCCTGATACAATGCAGTAATGCGCGTATCACTGTCAAAGTCATCAAAGAACAACGTAGAATCGCTGCTTCCTATTTCCATCTTGTGAATGGCATTCCAACCGGTCAGGAAAATGCAGTTCTGTCCCGCCGCCATATAATGAACTTCAAGATTACCTGTATAAGGAATTGTAAGTTCCTGTGCCGGATCCCATATGGCATCGCTTTGAAGAATGCTCGAATCGGTTGCTTCTATCTCCTGAGTCTTTTCATCTATCGCATCTGTTGGAAATTCCATTTCTCCCGAAGCAATTTTTTCATTCACTACCGCCAGACTGTAATCCCGTTTATGCATGAAATCAATAATCTGCAGCAGTTCTTCGTCACTCATGTCCTTATTCGGGAAGAAAAAGGTCGCAGTTCCTCCCAAAAATGCTACTCCGCTGCCCTTGTATTCCTTTGCTTCCGAAATCATTTTAAGAGATTTCTCAGGGAACATGCCCTCTTCTTCATAAGAAACAGTCAGTTCCTTCATCCTCGACTTTTCTGCATCCGTATATGGACGGTTATAGTTATCTACACCTATTTTTGCTGTATTAATATTTACAAAGTACTCTTCCATTTCCTGCTCGTTCATCGCTTCCATGCGCTGTGTAAGCGCACTGACAGCCGCTGAAACGGTAATGGAAAACAGCATGACAAACACTGCTGCCAAAACTAACGACTTCTTTAAGTCCATTCTGAAAATCTTCCTATGCCTTGGAAGTCCGGCAAGCGTATCATCTACTCTGTCATATACCGTACCCGGCACAACCATTTTTTCCTGCTTAGCCATAACAAATAAATCCTGCTCAAATTTATCTTTCATACTAATCTCCTTTCTCAACTTCTGAATCTACATATAACTCACAGCAGCTCCCTTAACTGTTTCTTTCCTCTGGCAAGTCTGGATTTTACCGTTCCTTCCGCTACTCCCAGAATTTTACCGATTTCCTTCTGTGATAACTGTTCATAAAAAAACAGAATAATCACTTCGCTGTAAACCACATCCAGCTTCATTACAACATCCCACAGTTCATGATGTTCATCTGAAAATGCAGGCATATATTCCTCAATATCCTCTACAGGCGCCGTACGTTTACTCTTAGCATATACCCGCCTTGCTTCATTCGCCGTTATCTGCATGAGCCATGCTTTGAAGCTTTCCGCCTTACGAAGCGTATGTAATTTCTCATATGCTTTTAGAACGGTTTCAGCTACGGCATCCTCAGCGTCTGAAGGATTATGCAGTATTCCAAGTGCAAGTCTGTACATATTAGCTGTATATTCCTGAATCAGTTCCACAAACTTCTCATCATCTATTACAGCCACACATCCACCTCCTTTGAATTTTGCCGGCTCTATTTATTATGATTACTAAAGTGCTAAAAAGGTTCCCTAAAAATATCAACTTAAGGCACAAGCTCTATACAAAATTTTTCATAATTAAAAAAACACTTATCAGCAACAATACCTGCACAATTATGCATTATCACTGATATGTGTTTTCATTTCAATACCGATATGGATTATTTACCTAATAATGCCTTATCTATAGCTTCAAATAAACGATCAGGCTTTACCGGTTTAAGGAGATATCCTTGCGGATTCAGTTTCAACGCCTCTATGATATCCTCCCTTTCATTGTCTCCCGTAAGAAAAATAACCGGAAGATTCTTCGTATCTTCGTTATCCCTGATTATCCTCAGGGTTTCTTTTCCGTCAAGCACAGGCATGCCATAGTCTAACAAAACCAAATCAACTTTATCCTTTTTCAGAATCTCTATTCCATCAAAACCCGACATTGCAGTTATTATTTCATATCTGTCCTTCATCAGTCCGGTCAACGTACGTATCTGCATTGAGCTGTCATCAATTATTAAAATTTTCCTCATTACTATACCCCTTACCCGCTTCTTTGGACTCACAATCAATAACAGGAAGCGGATTTATCTGCTTTCTAGTAAATTGTATACGCATTATTTCTCTATGTCAAATTGAATTTTCATACGTTATTCCCCTTCCTGCATTCGGAAAGTCCGCACTGTATGCTGCATCTATTACAAAAAGTATCAGCAAAAATAAACCGGCAGCAATTCTTGCCCTCTTAGGCAGCTTCCCATACAGCTTGGTATATAGCGGAATCAGAAAAGATACCAATAAGACTCCCCCTGCTCCAAACATCAGGCAGCTCAAAAGACAGATATGCCCATTCAGATTAAAGGGCATGCCGCTATAATCCCACCACTTGACGCCCCACATTTTTTCCAGATAATATCCCGCACAATATTCCAAAACGGAGCAGACTGTCATGGAAACCAAAAAAACCAACACAGGCTTCTTTTTACATCTGTTGAGCAGAAAGTATAAGAATAGCGCCCCCGCACCGTAAATAGGCAACCATGGACCAGTCAGAATTCCTCTGTTGACAAACTGTCTTTCTTTCACCAGATATATGCACACTTCCCATATCCAGCCCAAAAAAGAAACCAGAAAGAACAGCAGTAAATAAAAATCAAATGAAAATCTTCTTTCCAAATCTTTCATATCTGCTATTCTATCCGGTTTTATTATTCCTATTCACTCGTATTTGAATTATTTCGCTTCCAACGCTCCAGCGATATCGTCCCTCATGGCGATAACCGCTGCTCTTGACGCTTCCGCAAAATGCTCTGCACCATATTTTGCATACTCTTCCTGCATGTATGCTGCTATAATACCTCTGGAGGAATTGATGATTGCGCCAAGCCCATCCTCATTAAAGAAGTGAACCAAATCTTTGCCTTTTCCACCCTGTGCGCCGTAACCCGGTACCAGAATAAACGCCTTTGGCATCATCTTTCGCAGTACCTTACCCTGCTCCGGATAAGTCGCACCTACAACAGCACCTACATAACTATAGGAATCGCCCATGCAGTCAGCGCCCCACTCGACAACTTTTTCGCCTACAACCTCGTAGAGTGGACGGCTTGCCGTTCCGTTTCCGTCTGCTGCTTCCTGTATTAAACGATCCTGAAACTCACCGCTGCTTGGATTGGAAGTTTTTACCAGAACGAAAATGCCCTTCTTTTCTTCCTTACATACCTTTACAAAAGGCTTTACTCCATCAGAGCCAAGATAAGGATTAACTGTTATAAAGTCCTCGTCAAAACCTTTACATACCTTGCTTCCAACCTGTACTTTCCCAAGATGTCCTATGGCATATGCCTCGGAAGTGGAACCTATATCACCGCGTTTTACATCACCGATGACTACCAGCCCTTTTTCCTTGCAATAATTCACAGTTCTCTGATACACAACAAGTCCTTCTATTCCAAACTGCTCATACATGGCAATCTGTGGCTTTACCGCAGGAATGAGGTCGTATATATTATCAACAATCTCCTTATTAAATAACCATACAGCCTCGGCAGCGCCCTTCATGGTTTCTCCGTATTCCTCAAATGCCTGTACTTTCAGATGTTCAGGTACATATTTTAACATCGGGTCCAGTCCTGCCACAATAGGAGCTCCTGTTTTACGTATATTATCAATTAGTTTATTTATCATAGCTTTTTATCCTTTAAATCCTTTAATAAGAATTGATTTTCGATATAATGTTCAAACATATCGCGCGTCACCCATTTGTATTCGCCGTATTCTTCCGGCAGTACTATATCGCCCTCATCTTTTTCCTGAATAGAGCAGATATACGCAATACCGATACACTGTGTATCTCCCAGTAGATTAGACCACGTGTATTCTATTTTCTCAATCTTTCCGTGTATTGCAAGCATCTCATGAATAGCACGCAATACAGCATCATCCGGTGCTTCTCCATGATTCACTTCAGTATCCACAAATTCCCAGACAAAAGGTTCAGGGATACGGTCATCCACCCACCTTTTTACCAGCAGATATTTATCATCTCTTTTAATAATTCCCTTTACACGTACAAAAACATCTCCCATATATAAGTCCACCTTTCCAGATTCTACTATATATAGTATCATCCGACCTCTTCACTGTCAAGATATATCCCTCGCGGTCACTTCGCTCCCCAACCGCTGCTCATACATAGCAGTAGAATATCAATTACCTTGTCTTCAAAAACTTATATTCTCTCTGAGCAGCCTCATCATCGGGATAGGTTTTCAGATAATCATTCATTAAGGCAGCCGCAGCCTTATAGTCCTCCAAATACTCATAAGCAACGATTTCATTAAACTTAAGCGACTGCATCATTTCATTGTTTTCAATACTCATCGCCGTCTGGAAAGCTGTCAATGCTGATTCGTATTCTCCCATCTGCATATAACACAGACCTAACTGATTATAAATCTCCGCTTTAGTCTGGTCGATTAAGGTATAATCATTATATATACTGGAAGCATAATTGTAATCTCCCAGTGCCTCATATGTCCTTCCGAGATATAAAGCCGCCTCATAATCTGATGAAATCTTCACCTGCAAAAGATAAGCCTTGGCATTTTCATAATCTTCCAGATAATAATAAATGCGACCCAAATCGTAATTGGTCATGGAACTCTCATTGTCTGTTATCGCCTGATACAGATATTCCCTTCCGACTTCTTTATATCCATTGTCAACAAGCACTATATATATCTGAATCAGCCTGTCATAATCCTGTGCACCCAGACTGATTGCTGACTCGAAATCCGCTTTTGCACTTTCAAAATCGCCGCCATACAGTTTCACACATCCCCTTAAATAATATGCTTCCTTTTCTTTGGGCCGAAGCGCCAGAATAGCGTCATATGTACTTATTGACTCCTGCGTTTGTCCATTTCTGTAATACGCTGTCGCAAGATAATAATTAATATCAAAATCTATTTCCCTAAGTCTGCCATCGCTCAGTTTAAGCGCATTTTCAAAGCAGGAAATCGCATCCTCATACTGTGACATTCCCATATAAGCAAGCCCCAACCCGCGGTTAATCAGTCTTTCGTCTGCACTGTCATCATTCGCTGCGTTTAAGTATCCAATGGCATCTTTATATTCCAAATTTCTGATTGCCTCCATTCCGGCGGCATAATTGTCTGTTTTTTCTTCTTCGCCGCATCCTGTGCAAAGCATCAGTATAATAACGGCTATTAATAAAAGGTTTATTTTTTTCATTTATCTCATCCCTGCCTATACGGACATTTTAACACATAAAACCTCCCTCGCCAATAGTAAAATACCCCGCAGAAATCAAATAAGATTTCCGTAAATCAGGTCTTTCATGACTCCGGCAAACTCACGTAACATATTATTGAGTAAGAAAAATATATCCGAATTCGCAGAAATTCCGCAGACATTCTTGATTCCCTGATGTTTAGCCAGATGTACGCCTCGGAAAACATGAAAATTATTGGTTACTATTCCTACACTATCATTCTCTTTATCCAGAAATTCCGCACTAAAGGCAATATTTTCCGAGGTATCGGTAGCCTTATCTTCCATAATGATTCTCTGTGGCGCAATGCCTCTGCCCGTAAGATAGTCATACATCCCCTGCGCTTCTGAAAATGGTTCATTAGCTCCCTGACCTCCGGAAACTATGCAAATGGTATTCTCGTTTTCAATAAGGTAATCATAAGCTTTATCCAGACGAAATTTCAAAACGGCTGATGGTCCGTCCTGCCTTACCTTAGCTCCCAGCACAATAATGTAATCCAAATTCTTTTCGCCTTTTGCCCTAAATCCACTGATAATACAACCTTCTACGACAACAAATAACAGCATACACAGTAAAAATGCACATACCGATATCTTCCGTAAGGCAGGCGGTAGCTTATGCCATATATCAAAATGCAGGAACAATGCAAGCGCTATAAAAAATAATCCCCCCGCCGCCCAGACCAGATAAAAATGCGTTCCCGTCCTGATGCTGAAAACCAGTAAACAATATCCAAAACAAAATAAACTGCACAGGATACAAATAATCTCTTTCTTCATACGCCGGTCTTCTCCTTCCATATATTTTTCACAAGGTGAAAAACTTGTTTTTCACCTGCCAAAAAGGTCAGGCTGTTACACCTGACCTTCCTATTTTTAGGCAAATACACTACAATGTACAAAGCGCCAATCTTTTTATTAGTTCTTCATTTTACCTGTCTCAAAAATCATATCAATAGCAGCTCTAACATCTTCTATTTCATCTGCATCAGCGTCCTCACTTATGAATGCAGCTATCATATACATCGTATAATCATAGTATCCATAATATACAATGCCTATACCATTACCATCTATATCATTATCATAGACATTCATTTCCACCTTAGCTACTCTGCCCATGAAAGTATCCTCCATAGCTTCCACTTTGACATCGGATACTTCATCTCCCATTGATGACTGCAATGCCTCTTCGGTATAAGCCGGATCATCTAATAATGCCTCTACATAGTCATCAGAAGAGTATTCTTTGGAAATCTGGATATAACCATTTGCTGTACGAGCATTTCCACCCGGTGCGAAGACAGGTTCGCTATAGGTACTGTTTTTCTCATCCTTTTCCCATCCATCCGGAAGTTCAAAGGACATGTATACCAGGTTGAAAGCATCCGCATTATATTCATCGCTGTTTTCAAACGCAGTTCTCTTAGCTTCTGCAAAAGAGTCATCCCAATCAATATCCATTTGATAGAAAGAAGACAATTCTTTTAAAAGTGCCTGAGTCTTTCCTGTGGTCTCCTCTGCATCAATTGAAACTGTAAAAAGCACCGTAACGCCATCGCCTATATCTTGTAACTTATACAATTCATAGACAGGTGAATACTCATCATCATAAGAATTATAATCCATATATGATACAAGACAGGTCGCAGTATCATCATCAATTTCCACTACGTCACCAATCTCGATTCCATATTTATATGTTGAATATGAAAATTCATCTTCAACAAACTCCTCCAGATTCTCGGATATCGTGTAATCTTTTGCATTATATTGCAGATACGGCTCTAAGTCTACCTCAAAGGTAACGCCCATGCGGTCGCTCCTTGCAGATGAGCCTGAGACACTCGGATAATCATCCTCAGGAACAAACACTGAGAAGCTTGCTTTATTTCCCGATTTTGTATCAGAAGTAGAAATAAGTTCCTCCATCAGATAATCAAAACCGTCGTATCCTTTAGCTTCATCGGAGCCAAATACAACGCCTTTGGCTGCTGTTTTATCTTTATCGTCTTCTTTCTCTTCGGGTTCCTTCTCTTCAGGTTCCTTTTCTTCTTCTTTTTCAGTCTCTTCAGGTTTCTCGGTATTCTCGCCTTCCTCCGATACCACGGATCTGCCTGATGTAAGTTCCGATGCATTAGGCTGTGTATTTCCACATGCCGTAACACTGGTTACCATGATTGCTGCCAATAATACAGCGATTATTTTCCTTTTCATTTGCTTTCCTCCCTAATATGTTTACCGCATACTAATAATCTATCATATAATAATCAATGTGTCAAAGACATCTTTCTTAGAATTACAGAAAACATATTGCCATTTTTATCCAGACTTATTGCTCTATGTGATTTTCTATACATTCAACAATCTTCGCCTGCACAGGAAGAATCTCCTTTATTAAAACTTTTGCGTCTTCAATGTTCCCTGCGCGCAGCAAGTCCACTATCTTCGTATAGGATTCATAAACCGGAGTAATAGACAGATTTCCTGATACTCCCTTTATAGCATGTGTCTTTTCTATCATTTCAGTACAGGCATCCGCATCAAAATCAGCCTGAACATCATAAGTTTTTACCGCCTTAGTAAATGAACCGAGCAATTTAGTATAAAGCTTTTCATTTCCGTTAATACGTTTCAGTCCGCCGTCAACATCCACACCTAAACCTTTTAATTCTTCAAATAAACTCATTATTAATACTGCTCCTTTCTACAACAAACTCTTCTTTTATATAGCAAGGCACAGGAACCTCGCGCTCCTGTGCCAAAGTCATTATTGAAATTATGTCAGACAACTTCCATTAATATTTTCCAAAATCATCTTCCAGAGAAATCATCTGCTCATTCGCATTAGATGAAGATGAGAAACCGCCGCTTCTGAATGATGATGAGAAATTACCGCTGCCGCTGCCTGAGCCGAGATTGTATATTGAAAGCATCTCTCTCATTCTGGAAGCCTGGTTAGAAAGTTCTTCACTGGCTGCAGCACACTGCTCACTGGTAGCTGAGTTCGTCTGTACTACCTGAGAAACCTGCGTGATTGCCTGCTCTATCTGAGCAACTGCTGTTGCCTGATAGTTAGAAGATTCTGCAATACCATTGATAATCATCTCACTATCCTGTACAACCTTAGCGATTTCTTCCATAGCCTTAGCTGTGCTCTCTGCTATTCTGGAACCTGAATTAACCTTATCAATTGAATCCTCAATCAATTCAGCAGTTTCTGCTGATGCAGCCGCACTCTTCTGCGCAAGGCTTCTTACCTCTTCTGCTACAACCGCAAAGCCTTTTCCTGCTTCACCGGCTCTTGCTGCCTCAACTGCGGCGTTCAGTGCAAGGATGTTGGTCTGGAATGCAATATCATCAATTGTCTTAATAATCTTTGAAATGCTCTCGGAAGACTTATTGATATCCTGCATAGCGCCAACCATTTCATGCATCTGGCTATTACCCTTCTGTACATCTTCGATAGCATGGGAAACCAGGTTTGCTGCTGAGTTAGCCTGTTCAGCATTGTCTTTTGTCTTCTCGGCAATTTCATCAATAGAAGCGGTAATCTCTTCAATAGCACTTGCCTGCTCAGTTGAGCCCTGTGCCAAAGCCTGGCTTGCGCTTGCAACCTGAGATGCGCTGATTGTAACCTGAGAACCTGCCTCAGATATATTGCTGAGTGTACGAAGATTATCTTCTACCAGTTTCTTCAGTGAATTGCCTAACATATCATCATTTGAAGCCGGTTTTACGGAAACCGTCAGATTGCCTTGTGCAACTTCTTCCGCAACGCTTGACTGATATTTACTGTTTTCAATTACCGATTTGAACTCATCAATTAACTCACCGAACTCATTTTCTCCATGTTTCTTAAGTTCAATGTCCACCTGTCCTTTAGCAATACTTTTTGACGCTGCTACAAGCTGTTTTAAGGAAGTGTCAATTTCTTTAATAATAGATGCCGCAAGCCCTACCGTAACAACAACGGATATTGCTAATATTACAAGAGAAAAAATAGCTGCATTATCTGCATATCTTTTTTCCATTTCCGCTTCTGTAGCGGCAACCTTTTCCATAGCCATCATACCAAATATTACGTTGATTACCATCAACAACATGGAAATACCAAATGCACCAATCAATCTTACTTTAATTTTCACATTTTTCATCTCTCATACCTCTCATTCTTCATCAATATTTACTTCATTTGCCTGTTCAACTACCGATAAATCTTCATCGTTCAACAATTTATCAGGATCAAGCAAAAGCTTGACTGCATCTCCGACCTTGCCGATACCATAAACATATTTGTTCTTCACATCGCCACGGCCGAAAGTCGGAGGCGGGAGAATATTTTCTTCCTTAATTTCGACCACTTCTGCGATTTGCTCTACGATCAGCCCGACCATCATGGATTTGATATTAATTACAATGATACAGGTTCTGTCATTATACTCAAACGGTTCTTGTTTGAACCTCAGCCTTACATCAACAACCGGAATGACTTTTCCCCTTAAATTTATCAAACCCTTAATATAATCCTCAGTTTCGGGAATCGCCGTAATCGCCTGTAATTGAATAATTTCATTGACATATTGGATACCCAGACCAAAGTACTCATTTTTGGACTTAAAAGTCATGTACTTTCCTTTTTGTGTATCATGTTCGTCTGAAGCAGCCTTACTTTCTTCAATCTGTCTCTTCAATTCGCTTACTTCTTCCATATGATTACCGTTCCTTTCTTTATATTTTCTTATATCTATTCTATCAATCCGGCAGCATCCAATATCAAAGCTATGCTTCCGTCTCCAAGCTGTGTACAGCCGGATAATCCTTTGACCTTCTTAATATATGAAGGAATCGGTTTAACCACTATTTCCTGTTCTCCAATCAGCCTGTCTACAAGAAGACATACTTTCTTATCTTCAACCTCCAGAATCAACATTACCCCTTCTTCCACAGATTCCTTATACTCCTGCAGACCGTACCACTGGCCAAGCCGGCGTACCGGGAAACACTCGCCGCGTATCATGATATATTCATCCCCATTAGGCTCATGAATCAACATGTCTTCCTTCACACGGATGAACTCTTTGATAGCGCCCGTTTCCAGAACGAATGAGGAATTGCCGATTTCCATAACGATACCGTCAATGATGGCAAGCGTCAGCGGAATCTTCAAACTCATGATACTTCCAAATCCCTGAGTACTTTCAATTTCAAGTGCTCCGCCGATTGCCTGAATGTTCTGAACGACGACGTCCATTCCAACTCCTCGTCCTGATATCTCCGTAACCTGCTCATTGGTTGAGAACCCTGGCAGGGTAATGAACTGATATACTTCCTTATCGGTATAAGCGCTGTCCGGCTTACTCTCATCAAGCAGTCCCTGTTTCCTTGCCTTAGCAAGTATCTTATTCCTGTCAAGTCCCGCGCCGTCATCTTCTACACTTATCCATACCTTACCGGCTTCTGTCTTAGCAGATAAAGTAATCTTACCCTTTTCAGGCTTACCGCTGTCGATACGCTTCTGCTTTTCTTCAATGCCGTGGTCTACGGAATTACGTACAATGTGCATGAGCGGGTCAGAGATATGCTCAATAATGTTTTTATCCACTTCCGTCTGGTCACCTATCATGACGAATTCAATGTCTTTTCCCAACTTTCTTGATGTATCAAAGACAATGCGGTTCATCTTCTGGAAGGTATTTGTAAGAGGTACCATTCTCATCGACATGATGACATTCTGTAAATCCGTGGATATCTTGGACAACTGTGCCGCCGCCTTATTGAAATTGTCAAGGTTAAGACCGGGCACCTTCAAATCAGAGTTCTGTAATACCACCGACTCTGAGATAACCAGCTCTCCGATCAGTTCCATCAACTGATCCATTTTGCTTACATTTACGCTGATGAACGAAGCTTTCTCTGACTTAGGCTTATCCTTTGCCAGTTTCTTCTTCTTACCCGGTTCTTTAGACTGAATAACGAAATCACCGGGCTTAATTGCAGGTGTTTCAGGCTTTTTAACCTCTTTGGTTTCTTCCTCTGCTTCTCCTTGGTTTTCCCCGGAAGCTTCCTGCGTACGTGCGTCTATTTCCTCCACGCTGGATTCTAAATCAATCACCTGTGCATTGTCACTATCGCTGCCGCCGAAATCAAATCCCTGATGGAATTCCTCCGCTTTACATTCATAAATATCAACTTTCTGAATGTCATATCCAACGCCAATGACCTTACGAACTTCTTCTTCACTGCACTGCGCCTGTAAAAGTATACGAAATCCCTCATTTATGATGATTTCCGCAGTATCCGGATCAGAAACGATGTCCTCAGGTGAATACAGAATATCTTCTGCAACTTCCTTTAGGGCATATACCGTCTTATAAGCATGGACATTTGACATATCCGTCTCAGGGAAAAATGTAATATAAATCTTGTAAAAACGGCTTGCGCTTGTAGCTACCGGGGCTATATAGAACTGCTTCGGCTCCTCATGATGATTGGCTGGCGGTTCTTCCTTTTTGCCTTTTTTCCCTTTTTTACCGCCGCCTTTGATGCTGTCCAGAAATTCGTCAAGTCCTTTTATAATGTCACCTGACTGACCATCTGCCGGATCGCCGTTCCTTATCTTTTCCATTTCACCTGAGATAAAATCCTCTACCTCCAGTACGTGATCCACCAATTCCAGATGTGGTACGTTATCAGGATGGGATTCTCTCAGAAAATAAAAGATGTCTTCAAGCTTATGTGCCACAGCCGTTATCTCATCGAACATCATGATGCCCGAAGAACCTTTAATGGTATGCATGGTTCTGAATATTTCATTGATGCTGTCTTCATCAAAGCAGTCCGCATCCTTTTGTTCCAGAACTATTTCCTGAAGCTGTTCCAAGAGTTGCCCATTCTCGAACAAGTACATATCCAACATACCGTCTGTGCTAAACTCTTCTGCCATATTCTTCTCCTTTCCTGCATATTCTTATAAGTTCCTTTGTTAAATCAGATTAAGTTTTTTAAGTGCCTGTTCAAACCTCTCCTGATCAATAGGCTTACCTGAATATATAGTACAGCCCAGTTCAAAAGCCATTTTAACATTTGCCTCATCATTCAGTGCAGTTGTCATGATAACTTTAGCAGCCTTATCTTCCGGAACATTTCTTTCTTTTTCAAGATTACGTATTCCCACAAGTGACTGATATCCGTCCATGACCGGCATCATGATGTCAAGGCAGACCAAATCATATGGCTCGCCATCTTCTAAGGCCATCATAAATGCATCCACTGCTTCCATTCCATCCACAGTGACATCACATTCACCGTACTTTGACAGGAAACTTACCATGAATTTCCTTGTCACAAAATCATCTTCTGCCAATAGAATCTTCATGTCTTCTCTCCTTTACATTTTATTTAATAACGCGTATGTTCTTTTAGCGATATCATTTAACTTCTCCTGATATTCTACCGCTCCCAGATCATAAGCGACCTTAGGCATTCCATAAACTACGCAGGTAGACTCATCCTGCCCGATGGTTCTGGCTCCTGCTTTTCTCATAGACAGCAGACCTTTTCCACCATCGCCGCCCATTCCCGTCAGAATGATTCCCACAGCGGCGGGCCCTGCTACCTTTGCAACGGATTCAAACAGTACTTCCACTGACGGGCAATGTCCGTTGACTCTCGGTCCTGCTTTTACTTCTACCTGATATACTCCGTTTACCTTTACAAGCTTCATATGTCTGTCGCCGCCCGGAGCTATCAGCATATGTCCCGGCAATACCCTGTCACCGGTCTCGGCTTCCTTCACGCTGATCCTGCACTGATCATCCAGCCTTTTGGCATACATCTTCGTAAATCCCGGCGGCATGTGCTGTACACAGACTATACCAGGAATATCCGTTCCAAAATCCTTTACGACCGAGTATATTGCTTCTGTTCCTCCGGTGGATGCACCAATCGCAACTATAAGGTTGTTCTGTGAAGAAGCCAGTTGCTGCGCAGGCTGATTATTAGACATAACAGTTTTCTTAATATTACTGATCTTGGCTGTAGAGGCAATCTTAATTTTAACAAGCAGTTCATTTCTGATAAAATCCTCTAACTGTGCCCGATTCGATACCGCAGGTTTAGCCACAAAATCCACGGCTCCCGCATTCATGGCATCGAACACCTTGTCGCTTAAGGAACTGATAACCACGACCGGTAAGGGGTACTGTGGAATCAGCTTTCTTAAGAAATCGATTCCATTCATCCTCGGAAGCTCGACATCCAGTGTCATAACATCCGGATGATGCTGTAAGATCAGGTCTCTCGCTTCAAAAGGATCCTTAGCTGTCGCCACAACCTGTATAGCGGGGTCTTTTCCTATATTCTGAACCAATAATTCTCTAAAGACTATCGAATCTTCAACTATCAAAACCTTTATTGGCTGCATATCTATCTCCCTTCCCTTTTTAAGTATATCTAAAAGGTTCTATCTTTTCACATATTATTAATTTATGGTTTTTTTCTGAATATTGACGGTTGAATAATCTGAAACGGTGTACTGCTTCTGTCAATAGTCTCCGTTGTTCCGATAAAGAAATATCCTCCCGGTTCCATAACATCATAAATCCTCTGAACCAAGTTTCTCTTCGTATTGTCGTCAAAATATATCATAACATTGCGTAAAAATACAATGTGCAGTTTCTTTTTGAATGGAAGCGGGTCCATTAAATTAAGTTTACGGAAAAGGACTTCCTGCTTCAACTCATCCTTTACCTGATATTGTGTACCTCCGGCAATCGATTTAAAGAAATGCCTCTTCCATTGCTCCGGAAGGTTTTTAAGCTCTTCCGCTCCGTAGATTCCCATCATTGCTTCCTGTAATGCTTTGGTGGAAATATCTGTCGCCAGAATTTTTTTATCCCACTGGTCTTTCTCAAGACCGAGGAAATCCGCTATAACCATTGCTATCATATAAGGTTCTTCTCCCGAAGAAGCAGCGCCGCACCAGACTCTTAAATCCTTCGTAGCTGCTGCTTTCTGTTTCGCCCATGGAAGCGCAACAGACTTCATATAGTCAAAATGTTCGAACTCTCTCATAAAGTATGTATGATTGGTTGTAAGGAAATTGACTAATATCCTTTCCAACGTTCCTGTCTTATCACGTTCTACAGCATCCATGTATTCCTGATAGTTTTTCCATCCGTTTTTAGCTATATAATTCTGCAGTCTTCCATTTACGATGACTTTCTTCTGTCCCAGCTCTATACCATATCGCTGTTTCATATATACGGAAATTCTCTGCAGCTCTTCATCTGTCATTGTCAACTCTGATTCCTCCTATACATCAGTTTAACTGACGTGCTATTTTACAACATATTCCATAAATATCAGGATTATATTTCACACCTGCTTCATCCTTCATAATATCAAGGGCTTTTTCTCTGCTGACATCTCCCTTCTCAGTCATTGCGGTATATCTGTTCATGATAGAAACAATCTGCGCCGCTATCGGAATCGCATTGCCCTTTAATTTATCAGGATATCCGCTTCCATCCCAATTCTCATGATGATGGCGTACAATGTCTATAGCTGTACTGATAAATTCATTATAATCACTATTAACATATAAGTCTGAGAGCAGCCTGGCACCTATATCTGTATGACTGCGAAGTATTTCTGCTTCCTCCGAAGTCAGCACAAGTTCATTCTTCCTTAAAATCTCCATAGGGATGCCAATATTACCAATATCACAAAGAGGCGCAGCAAGCTCAATTGAATCTATATAAGTATCTGAAATTCTGTCCTCGAATAAGGGCGAAAGTTGCATACCCTGTGCCAAAATCCGGCAATTGTGGCGAATACGGTCCATATAACCGCTTTCACAGCTTGAATTTTGCAGCGCAATATTTGCCAAAGCAAATAATATATTTCTTTTTTCCAGTTCCATTTGTGCCAGCTGTTCATTTACGGATATCTGAAGACGTCTGTTCATCTCCATCATCTCCATTTTTGCCTGATGCAGCCGCAGCTGAACTCCGACACGTGCCTGAACGACTTCCGTAATGAAGGGTTTGGTAATATAATCTTCACCACCGATTAAAAATCCTTCGACAATATCCATTGGATCATCAAATGCTGAAATAAATACAATTGGAATATCTTTTGTTCTTTTATCCTTCTTAAGCAGTCTGCACAATTCATATCCATCCATTCCCGGCATGGATATATCGCTTAAAATCAATTGAGGAGAGTATTGCTTTGTCATTTCCAGAGCCTGTTCTCCATCTTCTGCCAAAATCGGAGAACAGCCCATATCCTCTATTATCGCTTCCAGAACCAGCCTGTTTGTTTCCACATCATCTACAATTAGAATCTTTTCTCCATCCGGTTTAATTTTGTCAGAAGTCACTTTGCATCCACCTCTTATAAATATGTATTCAATTCTTCAAATCCGGCATTCACTTTCTCATAATTCTCTTTCTGAACTGCCATCTTTAACTTCAATACCACACGGGATACTTCACGGGGTGCCCCCTGAGTGAGCTGCCTTATTGTATCCATGAACATCTCCGCTTTTTCCCAGTTTTCCATCTCCACGCACAGAATCAGTTTAGACAGATTCTTCTTCAGGATTTCCCTGTTTTCCGGCGTACCATATTCTATGACATCCTCAGTATCCTCATCGTCGTCCGTAGGAGCGGAAGTAAACATTGCCTGACGTATGGAAGCATTTCCCTCATCCGGCTGCATTGGGGTATTCTCGTCTTCGCTCACACCTACCCATATGGAGAAAGAAAATGTTGAACCTTTATTCTTCTTTCCTTCGGCTTCAATCTTTCCGCCCATCAATTCCACTAGCTGCTTACATATGTTAAGCCCCAGACCTGTTCCACCATATTTTCTGGAAATTGAAGCATCCAATTGTGAAAAACTCTGAAACAATTTATCCTTATCGGATTTATCGATTCCAATTCCGGTATCTTTTACTATAAAAAATAATTCTATCTTATCCTTCACACGAGCTGTCCTGACAACCTCTAAGCTAATCTTACCCACGGTTGTAAATTTCAGCGCATTGGACAAAAGATTGTTTAGTATCTGTACGATACGCAGCTCGTCGCCTATAACGTGTTCAGGTATCTGCGGAGATACCGTCATAAAGAACCTGAGACCTTTTTCGGTAATCTTGGCAGTGTGCTGGGCCTTCACATAATCAAGCATATTTCTGAAATTAAATGAGCGCGGCTCCAGTGTGAATTTCCCGGCTTCCAGTTTGGAAAAATCCAGAATATTATTGATAATCTTATTCATGTCTCCGCAGCAGCGTTCTATCAGCCGCAGAGTTTTAAGTGTGCTCTCATCAGTTACTACTTCAAGCAGTTCTTTGACATTACCCAATACTCCGTTTACAGGAGTACGAAGTTCATGTGTAACATTCGATACAAACTCTGACTTTACCTTCAGCGCCTGCTCCGCTTCCTGTTTTACATGCTCGATTTCCCTGCTTAAGTATTCCTTCTCCAGCGTATCATTCGCCATGCATATGTAAGTTTCCGATTCATCTTCACTTTTTATGATTCTGGCTTCTACAGGAAAACAGGTGCGATTCTTACGATATGCAACCAGATTCTGCTGCTCATGTCCAAACGGATAATCCGTCTCAAAGCCGCTTTCCGTATTCCTGAAGTCGTTTAGAAAAATGTCGCTTATGTGGCTGCCGCATAAATCATCTTCGTATTCCAGCTTCTTTTTGGCTGCCGCATTCGCATAGGAAATCGTTCCGGTTTTATCAAACACAAAAATCATCTCCAGCGCATCTTCCACTGGAAATGAGGCGTTTTCGCTCCATTCCTCCATCGATATTCCTCCCTGTAAAAGTTCATATGCTTTCCTGTAGTTAACGACATTAGAAATTGCCATTTCGGACTTGCAAAAACTTTCATATATGGATTTTGCAAGAGCCGAAAAGAGCAATTTGTTATGTCGTTTACTATTATTACATTATAAAGGCAACAAAAAACATTTTACGCTTTTGCTGCCTATTGTGTGTTACATCAGGTAAAATCAAACATCTTAATTACTTCTACAATATTGAAGAAATCCTGTTTAGCCAGCCCAAAACATTCAAGTACATCTGGTGCGAACTGTCCGCATTCTCCATTCATAATCATCTCATATGCCATGCTGTTAGCATATGCGCTCTTATATACTCTTGGGCTTACTAATGCGTCATAAACATCTGCAATGGCAACCACCTGTGTGTAGATTGGAATTTCTTCTCCCGCCAGATGATCGGGATATCCTTTACCGTCCCATCTCTCATGGTGATAACGGCAGATATTATAACTATAACGATAAAACTCACTTTCCTTATTCTGGAAACTCTTTTCCAGGATTTCGCTTCCGATAGCAGAATGAGTTTTCATGATTTCAAATTCTTCCGGCGTAAGACGTCCGGGCTTAAGCAGTATAGCGTCCGGAATACCTATCTTACCTATATCATGCAATGCCGAAGCCTGACATATCAAATCTGCCTGTTCCGGAGTTATTCCATACTTCGGGAAATACTTCATGAGGTATTTAAGCATAATCCTTGTAAAATATTTAATACGTCTGGTATGCTCTCCCGATTCAGCGCTTCTGGCTTCAACAACCGAGCTGAGCATTTCAATCATAAACTCGTTATTAGAACGGATTTCCTTCTCCTGAGCTCTGATTTCTTCTTCCTGCTCTTTCAGGCGTATCTCCATGTTGTTTTTATTCTGATACAGTTCTATAATATTTTTACTTCTTCTTTTTACTATATGCGGATAGAACGGTTTATGTATAACATCCGCCACGCCATATGAATATGCCTGATCTTCACTGTCCAGAGCATCCTCGCTGGTAATCAGTATTACCGGAATCGAATCCAGCATCTTATTCTCATGCATAAACTCAAGCACTCCGAAGCCATCCATCACAGGCATTACAATATCCAGCAGAATCAACGAAAGATCCGGGTTATCTTTAATCATATGTGTTGCGGCTTCACCGTCTTCCGCCTCAAAAAGCTCATACTTCGTGCTTCTGAACATCTCTTTGAGTATTTCTCTGTTTACTTCTTCATCATCAACAATCAGAATCTTTAGTTTGTCTGTATTCATACGCGCCTTCCTCCGCCTTAAATTATACTCTCCACTGCTTTACAT
>JAIDPH010000012.1 GCA_029062885.1 Lachnospiraceae bacterium | reverse complement strand
TATCAGAACCCTCTATAATTAATGGTATCTTTATTATATAACATATTATCATACTGCTTATATTTTATAATTTTCTCTCAAAAGTAGTATAAAAGTAGTAAATTAAGCATCTAAGGCTATGCAATCAGTCGTTCCATTTCTGCCTTTGCGGTGGTAAAAGATGCATGGGCATAATAATCCAGTGTCATCGAAATGTTTGAATGCCCCATGACATATTGTAAAGCTTTCGGGTTCATGCCCGCATTGGCAAGATTGGTACAGAATGTATGCCGAAGCGTGTGCGGCGTCATAATTTTGGGCAGTGCCTTTTCATGGCATTTGTTATATTTTTCTGCAAGTCTTTTGAACATATTATCATAATTGCTTGCTGTCTTTGGATATCCGTCACGGTTTAGGAACAAAAAATTACTCCAGCCATTAATACTGATATTCTTTGCTTCCTTACGATTTTCCAATACGCGTCTTAGTGCAGTGTAAACTTTTTCGCTCATTGGAATCTGTCTGATTCCGCTTTGTGTTTTAGGTTTTTCGATATAATATCCGGTTTCCGCACTCCTTAAGAGCTGATGGTCAACTTTGATTGTCTTATTTTCAAAATCAAGATTGGCATCAGTCAGCCCGCAGAGCTCAGATATACGCAGACCTGTCCCTAAGAGAATAATAAATTCATCATAATATTTTTGATAAATTCCGTCTTTGCGAATAAAGTCAAGAAGGTCTTCCTCCTGCTCCGACGTAAGAGGCACTTTGGACTCTGTATCATCTTCTATTACTGTGTTCAGCTGAAAGGCAAAGGGATTTTTTCTTATATAGTCATCCTGTATTGCTTCATAAAATGCAGCTTTCAGCGACCGCTTATCGTTGTTGATAGTCTTGTATGATATACCTTTCTGTTTCATACGCAGTACCCATTCTTTTACATCAGACTGTCTTACGCTTTCGATTGGATAAGAACCCAGTTTGTCTTCTTCCAACAGCTTCATCAGCCGCTTACGTCCCTGCATGGTGTTATATCTGACATTTCCTCGGTGTCTTGTCTGTTTTGCATAAAGTTCACGGACCGTTATTTTTCCACCGCCCATATTCAATCCGTCATCAAGGTCTTTACGAATTTTCTTTTCCTTTTCACGCAAAGATATATCATCGCGTTTTCCTACAGGAGTTTTGTCAGTAGGAACTAATTTCCACGCATATACAAACCGTACCCTTCCCGAAGCATCGGTATACTTATACGCATACCTTCCATCTTTCCGCTGGCTTTCGCCTAAATGTAAAATACGATTTTTGCTGTCTCGTCTTTTCCCTGCCATAAAGCAATTACCTCCGTAAAATAATATTAAGTATTAGTAGTAAATAAGTAGTAAATTCAGCAAAAAGTTCTACAAAATACCTGACAATTCAAGAATTTTCCAAAACAATTAAATTTTACAATAAAATTCTATTTTTTACTTTTTAATTTACATATACAGAATTTCTGACAGGAGGGTGATGGATGAGCACTAGGGAGAAGAAAGTTAAGCAGAAGAAAATCAAACAGAAATTCAGCTGGCAGCTGATGTATAAGCAAAGATATCTGCTTTTAATGTCGGTTCCGTTCGTTGTTTGGCTGATTATTTTTAAGTACATACCGTTATGGGGCTGGACGATGGCTTTTCAGGATGTTAAGCCGGCCACATTTACGCTTTCGTTTTTTGAGAGAACGTTTGTCGGATTTGATAACTTTACTAAGGCATTTTCAGATCGTATTTTCGCACAGACAATGATCAATACCATTGCTCTCAGCATACTGGGCATTGCGATTGGAACTATTTCAGCAATAGTATTCGCTCTGATGCTCAATGAGCTTCGTTATGTCAAATTCAAAAAAATCACGCAAACCATTTCTTATTTACCGCATTTCGTATCATGGGTAGTTATTGCGAGTATTGCCAAGATGGTATTCAATGATGGCGGAATGTTGGATATGTTTACAGGAAAGAACCTGAAATTGATGTCAACTAATTCTGCACTGTTCTGGATTGTCATTTGTATCATCAATGTCTGGAAAGAAGTCGGCTGGGATGCGATTGTGTATCTTTCGGCAATGGCAGGAATCGATCAGGGGCTCTATGAAGCTGCCAAAGTTGACGGAGCAAACAGATTACAGCGGATTTGGCATATTACACTGCCCGGTATTAAACCAACCGTTGTCGTACTGCTGATCATGAGCATCGGAAGCGCTCTGAATGTCGGTATGGAAAGACAGATGCTGTTAAGTAATGCAATTGTCCAGGATCACGCAATGGTACTTTCCTGGTTCGCTTATCTGAGAGGTATCGGTAACAATAATTACGGTGTCGGTACTGCAATCGGTATGTTCCAGTCATTAGTAGGCATTACACTGCTCCTGATTGCAAATAAGATCGCCGGATGGCTAGGCGAAAGCAAACTGGTATAAGGAGGGACTGTCATGGAAAATGTTAAAGCATCAAAAAAAGTTAAAAGCAAGGACAGATACCTTGACTATGTACTGGTAATTTTGTTCATTCTGATAATTATTGTGACGTTATATCCTTTTTTAAATGTATTGGCGATTTCGCTGAACGATCCGGTAGACACCATGCGGAATATCAATTTTGTTTTTCCAAGGGTATTTACATTGTACAACTACCAATATGTGTTCAGAGAAAACGATTTGCTTGGTGCATTCATAGTTTCCGTAGCAAGGACAGTAATTGGTACGGGAGCAGGCGTCATCTGTACATCTATGGTGGCTTATGTGCTCAGCAGAAGGGATTTCTATTTCAATAAGCTTTTTACCATGTTGTTCATCATTACGATGTATGTCAGCGGCGGACTGATTCCTGAATATCTGCTGTTGGCAAGAACGTTGAAGCTTACCAACAACTTTTTGGTATATATCATTCCCGGTCTTATCTGGGTGTACAACATCATCCTTACCCGTTCCTACATAGACGGACTTCCGGATGCATTGCAGGAGGCTGCAAAAATTGACGGGGCAAATGATTTATATATCTGGTGGAGAATAGTTGTTCCGCTTTGCAAGCCGGTATTGGCAACAGTGGCGCTTTTCGTGGCAGTCGGACAGTGGAATTCTTTCATGGATACCTACCTGTATGCAAAAAAGCTGCCCACATTACAGTATCTGCTCTACGAAATCATGGAGCAGGCAACAACGAGGATAGACACTCACGCGACTATGCAGCAGATGGCCACCACAACGGTATCGCCGCTTTCAGTGCGAATGGCAGTTACCATTATCGCTACACTGCCAATCCTGATAGTTTATCCTTTCCTACAGAAATATTTTGTAGGCGGTATGACGATTGGTGCAGTCAAAGACTGAGCTAATAAAAAAACAAGGAGGATTTATTCATGAAAAAGAAAAAACTTATGGCAATGCTGCTCGCGGCAACGATGATAGCAGCATCCCTGAGTGCATGCGGCAATGACAGCGGCAGCAGTTCAGGTGACACTGGTTCAGCTGGAACAAGTGACAGTGGCTCAACAGGCAGTTCTGTTGATACATCGACTGACACAGGCAACTCACAGGCGGACGCCTCTACAGAACCCAAGGAAGAGATTACATTCACTTTCTACAGTGCAGACGGCGTAGAAGATCCGTGGACAGATCCGGTAGCAGTCGCAATTACTGACGCGACCGGAGTAAAACTGGATACGAGTTATCCGTTATCTTCAGAAGAAGAGGATATTGCATTGATGATTGCCGAGGGTAATTACCCTGATTTGATTTTTGCAAAAGGTTCTGCGGGCAGTTTGATTGATGCAGGAGCATTGATTGACATGACAGATTTAATTGATCAGTATGGACCCAATATCAAAAAGATGTATGGGGAAGAACTTGCTAAATTAAAATATTCCGCAGATGATCAGTCTATTTATCAGCTGTCTTCTTACAATGTAGGCGGCGTGACTTATGAGACAGGCGGTACCTTACAGCTTCAGTGGGATGTAATGAAAGAGAATGATTATTCTATTCCGCAGACTCTGGAAGAATATGAAACAATGTTGAAGGATTACATGGCAGCACATCCTACAACTGATGATGGTTATGAGACAATCGGTCTTAGTATTTCATGCAGCGACTGGCACTGGTATATAACACTTGCAAATCCTGCCGGATATATCGGTGATGGTGCACCGGATAATGGTCAGTGGCTGATTGAAGATGATTATACCGCAATGTATAAATTCCGTTCAGAGAAGGAAAGAGAATATTTCAAATGGCTGAGCCGTATGTACGATGAAGGTGTACTGGACAATAATTTTGCCACACAGACACATGAAGATTATATTGCAAAGATTGCAACCGGTCAGGTACTTTCCCTGATTGATGCAAACTGGGATTATAATGATGCGATAACGATTTTGAAAGCCGATGGAAAATTAGGCAAGACATATGCAGAGTTGCCTTTCACAGCGGATGCAGATACAAAGTGCGCAACTTTAATGTATCAGGGACTTACGACAGGTTACGGCGTTGGTATCTCCGTAGACTGCGCAGATCCTGTAAGAGCAATTCAGTTCCTTGACTATCTGTGTTCTGATGAAGGTCAGGTATTGACTCATTGGGGCATTGAAGGTGTGAACTATCAGATTGATGAGAACGGACACCGTTACAGAACGCAGGAAGAAATTGATTATAATAATACCGATACAGAGTATTCCAAGACTACCGGTGTAGGTTTCCATACATATCCGTTCCCTTCTTATGGTGATGGTATTGAAGATTCTACAGGAAGCACATATACGACTACAAGTAAGGATTCCGTTATCAATAATTATACTACAGAACAACAGGCTGCTTGTGAAGTATGGGGCGTTGAACTTTTGACAGAGCTTTATCCACAACCAAGTGAGTTTGCAACACCTCCTTACTCTGCAATCTGGGCATATGCAAAACCGAGCGAGTTCTCCGAAATTGAGTCACTTCTTGATGAGATTGCATGGCCGGCATTGATTAAGTGCATTACTGATCCTGTTGATAATTTTGACACAAACTATGATAAGATGTTAAGCGATTTGGAAGGCGTTGGAATGTACGAGGCTGAAGAAATGCTTACAGAAATTATCAAAGAAAAGGTTGCAATGGTTCAGTAAGACCCATTTAAAACAGTAAAATATTTATTAAACGGGGCTGCCAAGTTATGTGGCACGCCCCGTTCTTTTCATATCATTTTATTCATAAATCTTATAATCTTTTCCATCTCTTATCATGACAGGAATAATATCCAATGGTGCAGGAACCGTAATCTTCTGTCCGCCCTCATATACTTTTTTCGTATTGGCGTCTGTCCACTTGCACCCTGACGGCAGATAAATTGATCTTTCGCTAAGCCCCTCTTCCATCACCGGAGCGACCAGCAAATCCGGTCCGAACATATAGGCATCTTCCACATCCCAACATGCTTTATCTTCCGGGAAATCGAAGAACAGCGGCCGCATGATAGGAGCACCTTTTTCACTTGCAGCTTTCATACATTCTCTAATATACGGGCGAAGCCTTTCACGTATAAATAAGTATTTGGACAATATCTTATAGTTATCCTCGCCGAAGCTCCACACCTCATTGTCCTGCCCGCTGGTAAGCTGACGCACGCCGTTAATGTATTCCTGCTCTCTTTCATACCATGGAGAACGTTCACCATGCATACGGAATACCGGGCAGAAAGCGCCCCATGCAAACCAACGCACCAGCAGTTCCCTGAAATGCTCATCTTCAATATTTCCGCCTAAGAATCCTCCGATATCGGAAGTCCACCACGGAATTCCTGCCATTCCCATATTAAGCCCTGCCTGAAGCTGTTCGCGCATGGAACGGAAAGAGGAATAAATATCACCCGACCATGTCAGCACTCCGTATTTCTGGCTTCCTGCCCATGCGCAGCGTACCAGACTCATTATTTCGCTCTCACCTTCTGCACGCAGCCCTTCATAAAAGCCTTTGGCATAGCCTACCGGATAGCGGTTCGTGCACTGCAGTGCCGTACCTTCATAATAGCGGTAATTATCGAAATCGTAAGGCCCGTATTCCGGCTCAGCCTCATCCAGCCAGAAACAGCGGATTCCCTTTTTATAATAATTCTCTTTGCATCGCTCCCAGACAAATTTCTGCGCACCGGGATGTGTAGCATCATAGAATATCGTATTTCCCATCCACGTCATATGGTTGGAATTGCCTCTGTCCGCCGTAACCAAGTACCCTTTCTGCGCCATTTCTCCGAAGTTCTCACTCTGCTCATCGATGGTGGGCCAGACAGATACTACCGTCTCGATTCCCATCTCCTTCAATTCCTTTACCATTGCTTCAGGATCCGGCCAGTCTCTGGGTTCAAATTTAAAGTCACCTTGTCTTGTCCAGTGGAAGAAATCAACTACTATGGCATCCATGGGAAGTCCTCTTTTTTTATGCTCCCTCGCTACCGCAAGCAATTCTTCCTGATTTCTGTAACGCAGCTTGCACTGCCAGTATCCCATGCCGTACTCAGGCATCATCGGGCTTCTGCCGGTTGCCATGGAATATTGCTCTTCGATTTCAGCAGGCGTATCTCCCGCAGTAATGAAATAATCCAGTTTTTTGGTACTCTTCGCAGACCACTCAGTTTTATTGGCGCCAAAAATTGCCGTTCCGATTGCCGGATTGTTCCACAAAAAGCCGTAGCCTCTGCTTGATACCATGAAAGGCACACTTGCCTGACTGTTTCTATGCGCAAGTTCTAAGATCGCGCCCTTTTTATTC
>JAIDPH010000119.1 GCA_029062885.1 Lachnospiraceae bacterium | reverse complement strand
CAATATTATAAATCATATCAATCGTATCCAAAATACTTAAATCCTTGGTTATAATCTTTTCAGGTATTATATTAATAAAATCTTTTTCATTCCACCATCTTCTCATATCTTCTTCACCAAAATCCACCCTTTTAGGTTTGGTAGCGTGCCTTCGTAATGTTTCTTCAAATGGTAAATCGTAATAAAACGCAAATATATCCATCCGTACCATATCATGCGATATTAACATGGTATTTCGTCCGAATTTTTCCTGTAATGCTTTTGCCACCGTAGTTTTACCACTACCGGAATTTCCCCTTAATATGATAAGTTTAGGCATTACGATATTCCTTCCTCTCAACCCTTATTGCAAAAAAATATAAGGTTCGTTATTGATACGACACGCATATATCTCCTCCATCTGTGCAATCACCTCTGCTTTGGGCTGAGGAAAAGGCTCGCTATGGCTTAAGAGAAACCATTTAGCGCTGATAGATTTCAAAGTTGTAATCATTTCCTTAAGGAGTCCGGCATTATATGCAATTTTACCGTCTTTCTTCATAGAGTATACGGCGTCTCCCAGAAAAGCATAGTCCTCATATTCCAGCCCTACACATCCCTTTGAATGACTGGAAGGCAATGGGAACAGATGAATACCGTTTTCAAAATACATATGATCTTCAACTGCCATTCCTGCGTCAAACTTACTGCAGGTATATTTCCCGGCATACAGAGCATCGTATTCCACGCAGCCGATATTGTCACTGTGGTCGGCGTGGAAATGTGACAAGACTACGTTCTTCTGCCCAGGTATGGCTTTTATGGCTGCTGCCGCTTCTTCTGAACTGCCCACGTCAAAAATCCATGTTGCATCATTACATCGAATAATACCCACATCCGCACTAAGAGGTGATTCAGTAGCGGGAAAATAAGATATTGAATCTGTTAATCTTTGCATTTCCATTGTTTATTTCTCCTTTTTCCATTTACCCTGTAAATAACGTGACACATTAAACATACCTGCAACCATCCATGTAAGCGCGGTGGCAAGCCATACTCCCCAGACGCCGACCTTGGGAATCAGTGTAAGCGGCTTGGCAAAGCAGATTCTTCCAAGCATCTCGACAATACCATTAGCAAAAGCAAACACTGCATCCCCTGCTCCGTTCAGCAAGCCTCTTGTCACATAAATGGAACCTAAAAACAAATAAAACCAGCTGGTTATCTTAAGTGCATGCGCACCAAAAGAAATTACTTCTTCCTCACTGACAAAAAGCTTCATAATTAATTCGCCGCCAATCCGGAAAAGAGGTATCATTACCAGCGAAAAAGCAGCCATAATCATCAATGCTTTTCTATATCCCTGACGGACTCTGTCAATCTTGCCTGCTCCAATGTTTTGTCCCGTATATGTTGACATTGCCATTCCCAGCGAATTATATGGCTGCTGAACCAACTGCTCAATTCTGCTTGTTGCAGTAAACGCTGCAATAACAACGGAGCCAAAGGTATTGACAACGCTTTGCAACGCAACACATGAAATTGCTATAAGGGAAGTCTGAAAAGCAAGCGGGACTCCCATTCTTGTACACTGCCAGATAATGTCCAAATCCGGTTTCCTTAGATTCTTCTCAATCTTAAAAAACGGATTTTTCCAAAATGCAAACATAAGACTTCCAATACCTGAAAGAAACTGGGAAATAATGGTGGCAATTCCGGCGCCCGCTACCCCCATTCCAAATGTTTTTACAAATAAAAGATCCAGAAAAATATTTAAAATACTTGACATAATAAGGAAATAAAGCGGCGTTTTAGAATCACCGACTGCACGTAAAATAGCAGATATACAATTATAAAGCGCCACCGCCAATACTCCTGCACACATAATCCGCATATATAGTACAGCGTCGTTCAAAATATTATCAGGAGTATTCAGGAAAATAAGTACCGGACGGGAAAGAATAACCCCCAGCCCTCCCATAATCGTTCCTACCACAAGCATAATATATGCCGCATTTGCAATAGCTTTTCTTACATTATCATGATTTCCTGCTCCAAAGTGTTGGGAAATAACCACTCCTGTTCCGTTTGACATTCCTCCGCATAAAGAGAAGAACAGGAAATTAAGAGAACCTGTAGCCCCCACTGCCGCCAAAGCATCCGCTCCTACAACCTGCCCTACGATCATGGAATCAACCATATTATAAAACTGCTGAAAGACATTTCCCAACAGCATAGGCAACATAAAAGTAAGGAGCAGCCCTGTTGGATTTCCTACCGTCATATCCTTTATATAGGTTTTTTTCATAATATTTTCTCCCCGTGAAAATAATGTATATGATTTTTATATCACACAGGCAGCTCAATATCTATAATAAACCTTTTTAATTTTTGTCAAATTCTATTTTCATGCACGAATAAAAATCCGATTTCGACGCCCAAAGAACGGACGCAACGCCAGCAAGACATCCGTTGTTCATTAAAACAGGCAGGGGTTGCCTGCCTGTCTTGGTATTTATTATAAATCTCTTTATAAACAATCTCACTTAATTTCACGGCTTATCATGGATTTCACTATGCAATTCCTGCAGCGATTTAACTTTGCTTCCCTCATGAGTTCTCAGATAATGAATTCCTTCAGCAGTTACCTTAGCTGCCGCAACTGTAGTTATATAAGGTGTTTTTGCCTTGATTGCCGCCTTCCTGAGATAACTGTCGTCGTGAACGCTGTCTTTTCCTATCGGAGAGTTGATGATAAGATCAAAGTCACCATTGGTAATCATATCCCCGACGTTAGGCCTTCCTTCATAAAGCTTATTTGCCTTCTTAGCCGGAATTCCCGCCGCGGTAATAATGTCACAGGTTCCGCCTGTAGCTATGATTTCAAAACCATCTCCGGTAAGGCTCTTTGCAACCTCCACAACTTCATCCTTATCCTTTTTATTTACTGAAATCAGCACAGTTCCTTCTAACGGAAGTTTTGACTGAACCGCTTCCTGTGTTTTGAAAAACGCCTCACCATAAGAGCGGGACAGACCAAGAACCTCTCCGGTAGAACGCATTTCCGGTCCAAGAATGGGATCCACCTCCGGGAACATATTAAACGGGAACACTGCCTCTTTTACTCCATAATAAGGAATCACTTTTTCCTTCAAATTCGGAACGGGTGAAGGATTTCCCGTAATTTCGGAAGTAATAATCTCTGTTGCAAGCGGAACCATACGGATATTACATACTTTTGATACTAACGGCACTGTCCGTGAC
>JAIDPH010000118.1 GCA_029062885.1 Lachnospiraceae bacterium | reverse complement strand
GTTTTTGGGATTTGAGCAGATTTTCAAGAACTCCCTGACAGGCCTTCCAATTGGCGGAGGTAAGGGTGGTTCTGATTTCGATCCTAAGGGTAAATCAGACAGAGAAGTAATGGCATTCTGCCAGAGCTTCATGACAGAGCTTTGCAAACATATCGGAGCCGACACAGACGTACCTGCTGGTGATATCGGTGTAGGCGGACGTGAAATCGGATTTATGTTCGGTCAGTATAAGAGAATCCGCAATCTGTATGAGGGCGTTCTTACAGGCAAGGGTCTTACATACGGTGGCTCTCTTGCAAGAACGGAAGCAACCGGTTATGGTCTTCTGTATCTGACAGCTGAAATGTTAAAATGCAACGGAAAAGATATTGCAGGCAAGACAGTAGTAGTATCAGGTGCAGGAAATGTTGCAATCTATGCTATCCAGAAAGCACAGCAGTTAGGCGCTAAACCTGTTACCTGCTCCGATTCTACAGGCTGGATTTATGATCCTGAAGGAATCGACGTTGCATTACTGAAAGAAGTAAAAGAAGTTAAGCGTGCACGTCTGACAGAGTATGCTGCAGCAAGACCGAGCGCTGAGTACCATGAAGGCAAAGGCGTATGGAGCGTGAAGTGTGACGTCGCCCTTCCTTGTGCAACACAGAACGAACTGAACTTAGATGATGCTAAGGCGCTTGTAGCAAACGGCTGCTTTGCAGTAGCAGAGGGCGCTAATATGCCTACTACCTTAGACGCTACAGAATACTTGCAGAAGAACGGCGTTCTGTTCTGCCCCGGCAAAGCTTCCAATGCAGGTGGTGTTGCTACTTCCGCACTTGAAATGAGCCAGAACTCCGAGAGACTTTCCTGGACATTCGAAGAGGTTGATTCCAAGCTTCAGGGAATTATGGTAAATATCTTCCACAACCTTGACGAAGCTTCCAAGAAGTACGGAATGGAAGGCAATTACGTAGCAGGAGCTAACATTGCAGGCTTCCTGAAAGTTGCTGAGGCTATGAAGGCACAGGGAATCGTATAAGAGTTAAAATACTCACCCCCGAAAACGTAATAGTTTCGGGGGTTTTTTTATGTCTTGACACCTAATCCCTTGTATATTTTTTGTATTTAGTATATACTGTTTGTGCGGAAGGTATTAATAGAAACCGAAGGGAAGAAAGACTAAGGATGTTTAAGATAAATTCACGGAGCTGGAAACGGATAATTGCTCTATTAGTATGTTTTTTACTTCTCTTACCGAACTTTGTGTCAAATGCGGCGGAAGAGGGAAATAACAGGACGGTGAGAGCAGGCGTTTTTTATTTTGACGGCTATCATATGGAAGATGAACACGGCGACCTTACGGGATATGGCGTGGAATTTCTGGAGCTTGTTTCCCAATACTCACACCTGAACTTTGTATTCAGCGGATATGAGAAGTCCTGGGATGAGATGCTCACTATGCTGGAGAACGGAGAAATAGATGTGGTGACGTCCGCGAGGAAAACGCCTGTGCGGGAAGCAAAATTTGATTTTTCATTACCGATAGGAAGAAACAGCACGGTTTTGTCCATTCGGGCAAATAACACCAGTCTGCTCTCCGGTAATTATGAAACTTATGACGGTATCAAAGTGGGCGTTGTGACCGGAAGCAGTCAGAATCAGAGTCTTGCTGAATTTGCTGAAGAGAAAGGATTCTCCTATCAGGCAGTAGAGTATGAGGATCCCAGCCAGCTGGCGATGGATTTACAAAGCGGAGATATTGACGCTATTCTCTCCAGCAATTTGAGAAGAACGGAAAACGAAAAAACGCTGGATACGATTGAAACGGATTATTTTTACGCTATTGTCAGAAAAGGCGATAGGGAACTGCTTAATGAAATCAATTACGCTATTGACCAGATGAGCATCAATGAAGGGGACTGGTCAAATAACCTGTATTATAAGTATTATGGAAATACCTATTCTGATGTTTTTGAATTTACTGACAGAGAGCTTGCTTATATTCAAGATGTAGTTTCAGGAAATAAAAAGATTACCGTTACTTCCATGAATGACCGTAAGCCTTATTCATATGTGGAGGACGGTGAATTAAAGGGAATTCTGCCGGAATATTTTGCAGGTCTCATGGAGATTGCAGGACTGCCTTATGAGATTGTGGTACCGGAGGATCGGGCGGACTATTACAATCTTGCGAATAATAACAGTGTGGATGTAGTCATTGACTGGAGACAGTTTCATGGAAAAGCGGAGAACCGACAAAGCAGCGGATTTTATACTGAAGCCTATATGAGCACAGGTATGGCGTTGGTGACCAGAAAAGACTTTGATGGTGAGATTAATGCTTTAGCTGTGGCGGATGCGCAGGGTGACATGCCCATTGAAAGAGACTTGATTGGAGATGCCCGGGTTTTGAGCTATTCAACCAGAGAAGATGCTTTGGAAGCTGTTCTTGCGAAAGATGCGGATGCCACGTATGTTTATACCTATACGGCGCAGTCGTTTGTAAATGATGATCCTTCGGCTTCGCTGCAATTTAGCATAATCAATTCCATGAGTTTTGACTTCAAAATGTATGTCAGAAACAGTTGTGATCATGAGTTGATTACCATATTGAACAAATGCATCCACCAGATGTCGGATGATTCAATGAACCAGATTATCACAAAGTATACTGCGAACACACTTATGAATGTGTCACTCAGACAGTATATGCAGGCTCACCCGTGGCTAACGGTATTAGTGGTGATGCTGTTCGCAATAGGCCTTGGCGTAATTATAATCCTTTTACTGCGCGCGCAGTGGAGACAAAGAATACTTGATACTGCAGAGCATGCGAACCGGGAACTGGAAGAGCAGCTTGCTATTGTAAACGCATTAAGCCGCGATTATCTTAATGTATATGGGGTCAATGCAAGAAAAGCGGTTGCCAGAATTATCAAAATGACCGGATATGACACTGATGGACCGGAACAGGATTTCCAAAAAGAATTTTCTTATGATGAGATTATTCAGCGATATATAAACGACTGTGTTTTTCCCGATGACAGGCAGGAACTGACAGAGGCTCTTGCGCTGGAGCAAATAGTGGAAAAACTAAATTCCATTACGGAATATTCAGGAACCTATAGGGTACTGGATAAGGGGGCAATACATATTTATCAATTCACCTGTGTGGCAGACCTGGCAGAGAACAAAAGCGGCGTACAAAGAGGTGACTTTTTCCTTATCGGATTCAGGAATATTGATGAAATTGTCCGCAAGGAGCAGGAACAGAAGGTAATTTTGGAAGAGGCTCTTGCCGAAGCGCAGCATGCAAATATTGCCAAGACTACATTCCTGAACAATATGTCCCATGATATTCGTACTCCGATGAATGCGATTATCGGATTTACAACTTTGGCGGTAAGTCATATTGATAATAAGGAACAGATAAAAAGTTATCTTGGGAAAATTCTCACATCCAGTAAGCATTTACTGAGTCTGATTAACGATATATTGGATATGAGCCGCATTGAGAGCGGAAAAGTTAAGATTGAAGAGGACGAGGCGAGTCTCCCGGAGATTCTGCATGACCTGCAAACCATTGTACAATCAGATGTTAAGGCAAAGCAGCTATCATTTTATATTAATACGATAGATGTTACAAATGAGACGATTATCTGTGACAAGCTGCGCTTGAATCAGGTGTTGCTGAATATCCTCAGTAACGCCATGAAGTACACCAAGTCCGGTGGAAGTGTCAGTGTAAACATTATTCAGACAAATGACGCACCGGAGGGGTACGCCTCGTATCAGTTCCGGATTAAAGATAACGGTATTGGTATGAGCAAAGAATTTTTAGAGCATGTGTTTGAGCCTTTTGAGAGGGAACAAACCTCTACCGTCAGCGGTATTCAGGGAACAGGACTGGGACTTGCCATTACTAAAAATATTGTTGACATGATGAACGGAACGATTACTGTAACCAGCGAAGAAGGTAAGGGTTCAGAGTTTGTGGTTTCATTCCGGTTCCGTGTCAAAAACGATAACGATGATATGGAATACATGGAGCAACTTAAAGATCTTCGTGCGCTGGTTGTGGATGACGATGTCCATACCTGCACCAGTGTGAGCAAAATGCTCTCAACCATTGGTATGCGGGCTGACTGGACTACGCGTGGAGAGGAGGCTGCCATTCGGGCGGAATTTGCTTTGGAGCAAAATGACCCTTTCAGCGTATTTCTGCTCGACTGGCTGATTCCGGACCTTAACGGCGTCGAGACAGCCAGACGTCTGCGTAGAATCGTTGGTGATGAGGCAATTATTATTATCATTACGGCATATGACTGGTCCGATATTGAGGATGAGGCAAAAGAAGCCGGCGTCACGGCATTCTGCTCCAAACCGTTGTTCCTGTCAGAACTGCGGGAGATTTTGACGGCACCGTACAAAGAGGCGGAGGAAACCGAGGAACAGGATATGTCCACACAGTTTCTTTCCGGCAAAAAGATCCTACTGGTAGAAGACAATGAGATAAATCAGGAAATTGCCAGAGCAATTCTGGAGGAAGCAGGTATGGTTATTGATACTGCGGATGATGGAACAGATGCTGTCGAGAGGATTGAGACAGTGCAGGCAGGCACATATGACCTGATTTTGATGGATATTCAGATGCCGGTGATGGACGGATATGAGGCTACCAGGAGAATTCGTGCGCTGGATGACCCTGCCAAGGCAAATATTCCGATTGTGGCAATGACTGCCAATGCTTTTGAGGAAGATCGGAAGCGTGCCTTTGACGCAGGCATGAACGACCATGTAGCAAAACCGATTGATGTTCCTAAACTGATGGAAACCCTACAGAATATTTTAGCTGATTCATAGATGGATAAGTCCCATAAGCATTGAGCCTATGGGATTTATAATACAAAAGGAGGCACAAATATGACATGGGAAATGAGTTCAGATAGACCTATCTATTCGCAGCTATATGATAAGATACTCGTTCGTATAGTATGCGGTATCTACAGAGCAGGCACATGTCTGCCAAGTGTAAGAGATTTGGCGGCAGAGGCAGGTGTTAATCCCAATGCAATGCAGCAGGCTTTAACCGAGCTGGAACGCAGCAGACTTATCATAACGAATCGAAACAACGGACGAATAGTAACGGAAGACATGCAGTTGATCAACAATGCCAGATATGGGCTGGCACTGAAACAGATAAACAATTTTTTAGTAAATATGCGGGAACTTGGTTATACGGATCAGGATACCATGACACTGGTCAATAATACTATACATAAATAATTACCTTAAGGAGGAAAAAAGGATGGATAACAACACTCCGCTTTACACACAACCGAATCAGATGTATGCAAACAATGCTTTCACCTCCGCACCTCTTTTGGAGCTTAATGACCTCTGCAAGCGATATCCGGGAATGGGCAGCTACATGTCTGTATTTCACATGAGCATTATTATACCACGAGGAAGAATAATTGGTCTGCTGGGGCCAAACGGCTGCGGTAAAACTACATTAATAAAGATGATAAACGGTCTGTTGGCTCCGACGAGTGGCAGTGTACTCATAAATGGTATGAATCCGTGTGCCGAAACCAAGAAGATTATTTCTTATCTTCCTGAGCGCACTTATCTGGACAATAGCATGAAAGTCAGTCAGATGGTCGAATATTTTGCGGATTTCTATGAAGATTTTTCAAAAGAAAAAGCCTATCAGATGCTCAGTGCACTTGGTATCAATATGGAAGCCCGCTTAAAAACGCTCTCAAAAGGTACCAAAGAAAAAGTACAGTTGATACTTGTCATGAGCAGAAATGCGGAACTTTATATACTTGACGAGCCGATTGCCGGTGTTGACCCTGCTGCGAGGGATTATATTCTGCGTACTATTATCACCAACTACAATCCCGGTTCGACGATTATTTTGTCCACTCATTTGATATCAGATATTGAAAACATACTTGATGATGTGATCTTTATGAAAAACGGCTCAATTATGCTATATACATCTGTTGAATCAATCAGAGGACAGATGGGTAAATCGGTAGATACTTATTTCAGGGAGGTGTACGCATGTTAGGAAAACTCTTTAAATATGAATGGAAAGGATTTCGTTTCCCTCTAATGATAATGCTGATTGTACTGGCTGGAACAACAGCTTTGGCTTGTGGCGTCATATTATCCATTAATCCAAGGTATGATGATGCATTTAGGGGATTCTCCGTGTCTTCCCTTATACTTTCCCTATTAATGTATTATTTTGGTATTATAGGCTGCTCATTGGGCGTAATGTTAGTCATAGCAATTCGTTTTTATAAAACCTGTTATAGTGACAATGGATACCTGACGCACACACTTCCGGTTTCCACACAGAAGATACTGAACGTCAAAATCATTTCATCATTTATAACTGTTATGCTGATGACTTTAGCAACAGTGGCTACTGTGTTTATTATTTTAAATGTGGGTCTGAACCATATTATATCCATTGCTATAGCAGAAGAAGGTTATACTAATATTCACGATATAGAAGAAGCCCGCAGGGCAATTTATGAAGAAATCTCATCAGTTTTTACTGGTTTTAAAGACGTATTTGGCATTAGTCTTGGCATGTATATTGCTTATATGATTGTTTACTATATTATTGCAGTATTTTCAAATGTCGTGACAGTTCTGGGATGTGTGTCGCTTGGACAGCTCTATGCAAAACACCGCATAATCGGAGCCATTATTGCGTACTTTGTTGTACAATTCATTCTGCAGATTTTTATGCGTATTGCTATAATACCAATGTATGGAAGAATGATGAGTAATATTGGCGGTCATGAAAAGTACACGATTTTCGGATTTTTATCACCGACAATGAACCTGACATTACTGTTTATGGTGATTATGGCAGCAGCGATGTATTTCATTAATCTTCACATGATGACGAAAAAGCTGAATTTGGAATGAGGTGTAACATATGCTGGAACTTAAAAATATATCTTTTGAAGTATCTGATGAAGACAGTCATGAAGATAGAAAAGACAGTCACAAGGAAATCGTCCGTGATATAAGCCTGACAGTGGATGAACACAAATTTGTGGTAATTACCGGACCTAACGGCAGCGGAAAGTCCACTCTTGCCAAGCTTATTGCAGGAATTGAAAAACCGACCTCCGGAAGCATTTATTTTGACGGAGAAGATATTACAGATAAGAGCATTACAGAGCGCGCCGGTATGGGAATCGGATTCGCCTTTCAGCAGCCCGTAAGGTTCAAGGGGATTGAAGTGCTGGATTTGCTTCGGATTGCTTCAGGAAGAAAACTATCTGCTTCCGATGCCTGTGAATATCTTTCGGAAGTAGGACTCTGTGCCAGAGATTATATTAACCGCGAAGTGAATGCAAGTCTTTCGGGCGGAGAACTGAAGCGTATTGAAATAGCGACGCTTTTAGCGCGCGAAAGCAAACTTTCCGTGTTCGATGAGCCTGAGGCAGGTATTGATCTATGGAGTTTTCAGAATCTGATACACGTATTTGAGCGTATGCAGAAAAAGAACCGCAATGGCTCTATTCTCGTTATTTCACATCAGGAGAGGATATTGAATATCGCAGATGAGATTATAGTGATTGCAGACGGCAGGATTGCAGACAGAGGAGATAGAGAAGTTATTCTGCCCAAGCTTTTGGGAACGCCTTCCGCGATTAATCCATGCACGGGTAATGAATCGAACGGAGGGAAAAGATATGATTGACACAATACAAAAACGCCTCTTAGCGGAAGTGGCTGATTTGCATACGGTGCCGGAGGGAGCTTACAATATTCGTGCAAACGGACAGATGGCGGCGAGAAATACCACGGCCAATATAGATATTGTATCTAAACAGGATGTAAGCGGTATCGATATCCGTATTAAACCTGGAACTAAGAACGAGAGCGTTCATATTCCGGTGGTTTTGAGTCAGAGCGGAATAAAGGAAACAGTGTATAATGATTTTTATATAGGTGAGGATGCGGATGTTGTAATAGTAGCAGGCTGCGGCATAGATAACTGCGGCGGGCAGGATTCGCAGCATGACGGAATTCACCGCTTTTATCTGGGCAAAAATTCCAAAGTAAAGTATGTTGAAAAGCATTATGGTTCCGGAGATGGCAAGGGAAAACGGATATTGAATCCCGTAACGGAAGTTTACATGGAAGAGGGCAGTCTCATGGAAATGGAAATGGTGCAGATTAAAGGCGTGGATTCGACCGAGCGTAAGACGTTGGCAGAAGTAGGAGCAGGCGCTAAGCTTATTGTACGTGAGCGCCTGATGACGCATGGAGAGCAGCAGGCTCTAAGCGGCTATGAGGTGAAACTGATAGGTGAAGGAGCAGGCGCGGACGTTGTTTCACGTTCTGTAGCGAAAGACACTTCATATCAGAAATTTGATTCCCGTATCATAGGAAATGTGCCTTGCAGCGGACATACGGAATGCGATGCTATTATTATGGATAATGCCAGAATATTAGCTATACCACAGCTTGAAGCGAATGATGTGGATGCAGCGCTTATTCATGAGGCGGCAATCGGTAAGATTGCAGGAGAGCAGATTATCAAGCTGATGACGCTGGGGCTGACGGAAGCAGAAGCAGAAGAGCAGATTATTAATGGCTTTTTAAAATAGTAAAAATAAGGGATGGCTATTCACGGCCATCCCAGCAATATGTACAGAGTTTGGATTTGTCTATGCCTACGGAGGCAATCATATCATCCAGACGATGATAACGCAGAGAAGTGAAATTAAGCTTCTCTCTTATTTTTTCCAGCATATCATGATACTCTGAGGAGTCCGGATTAGCATATGCGGACAGATTCGGATATTTGTTGTCTTTCTCTATCTCTTTGATAACCTGACGGGTAATCAGTTCCATTTCTGACGTAGAACGTGAAAAATTCAGATACTTGCACCCGTACAATAGCGGCGGACAGGCAGGACGGATATGTACCTCTTTAGCTCCGCTTTGGTATAAAAATTCGGTAGTTTCACGAAGCTGAGTTCCGCGCACGATAGAATCGTCAATCAAAAGAAGGCTTCTGTCTTTGATCAGGTCATGCACCGGAATAAGCTTCATCTTTGCAATCAGATTCCGCTGACTCTGTATGGTAGGCATGAATGAACGCGGCCATGTAGGCGTATATTTGACAAAAGGCCGTGAAAAAGGAATTCCTGATTCATTTGCATATCCGATTGCGTGAGCCGTTCCGGAATCAGGCACACCTGCGACGATATCAGGTTTTACATCATCGCGTTTTGCAAGCATGGAACCGCAGTTGTAACGCATTTTCTCTACGCTTATTCCCTCATATGAAGATGAAGGATATCCGTAGTAAATCCATAAGAATGTACAGATTTTCATATCATTTCCGGGAGATACCAGTGTCTTGACACCTTCGGGTGTGACAATTGCAATCTCGCCGGGACCTAGCTCTTTATAGTCCGAGTAGCCCAGATTCAAATAAGCAAAACTCTCAAAAGAAACACAATATGCATCATCTTTTTTGCCGATTACTACAGGAGTACGCCCTAAGCGGTCTCTTGCGGCATAGATGCCTTTTGGCGTCATGATAAGCATGGTCATGGAACCTTCGATCATTTCCTGGGCATGCTGCAGACCCTCTATAAGATTTTCTTTTTGATTAATTATGGCGGATACAAGCTCGGTGGCATTGATTTCACCGCTGCTCATTTCCATGAAATGTGCGTGACCGCTTTGAAAAAGTTTCTTTTCGATTTCATCTTTATTATTAATCTTGCCGACAGTCGTAATGGCATATGTACCGTGATGCGAACGGATAATAAGCGGCTGCGGTTCATAATCGGATATGCAGCCTATGCCCATATGGCCGTGCATTTCATTTACGTCTTTATCGAATTTGGTTCTAAAAGGTGCATTTTCGATGTTGTGGATAGCTCTGTTAAAACCGTCTTTCTTATCATATACCGCCATTCCTGCACGCCTTGTTCCCAGATGGGAATGATAATCGGTGCCGAAGAATAAATCAAATATGCAGTCTTCCTTTGAAGCAACGCCAAAAAAACCACCCATAGTATTTTCTCCTGTTCTGCCTTAATTTTTTGTATAAACCGATAATATTAGTATATATAAATTGTAGGCACAGGGCAATAAAATTTTCAAAATTGATAAAAAAAGTAGACAAAAAAACAACTCACTGGACAATATGAGTTGTTTTAATAAGCTTTTTTCTATATTATACAATTTGCAGCCGAAAAATTATGCCATTTTATTAACCGCCTGTGCCAGTCGTGATACTTTTCTGGAAGCTGTATTCTTATGGAATACACCCTTAGAAGCGGCTTTATCAATGGTAGCTGTAGCAGCAAGCAATGCTTCCTCTGCCGCCTTCTTGTCGTTAGCAGCAACAGCAGCGGTTACCTTCTTAATAGAAGTCTTAACGCCGGATTTGATAGCTTTATTTCTATCAGCCTTAGTTCTGTTAACTAAAATTCTCTTTTTTGCAGACTTGATATTAGCCAAGATGCACACCTCCTATTACAATCTTTTTTTAAGGAAAGTGTCTCATTAAATCCGGACACGGACGTTTTAATGGAAACACACAGCTATTATTGTAAAATACACCACAATTTCTGTCAATACATATTTTTAAATTTTCTGCGAAAACTATAGCCATAAACTTACATTGATTACTTATATCTGGCTGCATGGCATATTTTGCGCTAATTGCATATGATAAATTAAGAACACTGAAAGAAGAAACGAGGACATGAGGGTATGAGTTGGTTTCAGGTCAGAACAGATTTGGCGTTAGAGGCTAAGGAAAGCATTGACGGAAAAGAAGACGAAATTCGTGGAATAAAAATAGAAGAGGATTATGATAAGGAAAGTGATGTGCATATCACTAAAGTTATCATAGAGACAAAGAACGGCGCGCGGGCAATGGGAAAACCGATGGGAACCTATGTGACATTGGAAGCCCCAGGTATGATTGAGCCGGAGGAAGATTATCATCAGGAAATTTCAGATATTCTGGCAGGTGAAATTAGGAAGCTTTTATTTGAGCCCGAGCAGGAAAAATCAATTCTGGTAGTCGGACTCGGCAATAGGGAGGTGACTGCGGATTCCTTAGGACCGAATGTAGTTGATAACCTCTTTATCAACAGACATATCGTAATGGAATACGGAAAATTGGCGTATAATTGTTCTAAAATGCATATGGTCAGCAGTCTGGTGCCGGGTGTTATGGCTAAGACGGGAATGGAATCGGCGGAAATCATCAAAGGCGTTATTGAACAGACTCACCCCGACCAAGTCATCGTTATTGACGCGCTTGCGGCAAGGTCAACCAAACGTCTGAACCGCACCATACAGATAACCAATACCGGTATTCATCCGGGTTCCGGAGTGGGAAATCACAGAAACGCCCTGACTAAAGAAAGCCTCAATGTGCCTGTTCTGGCTATAGGCGTGCCTACCGTAGTAGATGCCGCGACGATTGTAGGCGATGCCATTGGAGAGTATCCCAAAGCCCTGTCGGAGCTCAACAATATGTATGTGACAAGTAAGGACGTGGATTTGCAGATACAGCAGATTTCTCATATCTTATGTGACGCTCTGAATAAAGCGCTTGACCTTTCAATAGCATAATTCTTAATCATTTCTGCATGCCTGGACTGTAATCCTGCATATAATGGATATATGAAAAAAAGGTGGCTACAGTTAAGGCGAAATAATCAGATTCATATTGGGCGCGGTATTCTTCGCATTTTGCTGTCCATATTATGCTTTATGGCAGTTATATCTTTTTTGTGGGAGATATACCGCGCTTTTAAAACAAAAGAAAAGGAGAGCGGTGGCAGGGCGCAGCAATGGCTTGAGAATTCAATTATGGAAGTCTGGCTGCCGGGAATTTCGTCACTTAGCGTAGAGAACAATAATTATAGATATAATTATGGTTATAGCCTGATGGAGCATTTGGTAATGGATAACTTTCCGGTACTTCTTTATGGTATGGAACAGCCGGCGGAATACGACCTGTTTGCAAGTAAAGAGAGCAGCTATGAAGAACTGCTTTTATTGGAAGGTGCTGACGAGGATAAAAAGGAGATAGAGGGAGAATCCTTGGAATATGGGGAAGATGCGATACACCTTGATAAAAGTTTGGAAGAAGCGTTTCTTGCCGAAAATGGAATGGTGCATGACAATCAGGGAATAGAAGAACGGGCGGAAGAATATAGTGAAACAGGGCAGCAACTCCCGGATATCACGGTTTTTCATGAGGTTGAAGAACCATTGTTCCGTTATAGGTGGGATACATTACAAAGCTATGAAGAATTAGTAAAAGCTTTTTATGCTATAGATTCAACGACAAAGGCGGGAGAGGAGCTTTTAAGCGCAGAAAAGCTGCTGAACAAGGATATGCGGATGCAGGGCAGCAATGAGAACCCTCAGATTCTTATCTACCATACCCATTCACAGGAAGCATTCGCGGATTCCATACCGAACGACAGCTCTACTTCAATAGTAGGAGCAGGCGAGAAGCTGGCGCAGGTACTTCGTGAAAAGTATGGATATAATGTCATACATCATACGGTAAGCTATGATGCTGAATCGCGTGACTATGCGTACAGTAATGCGCTTCCGGGAATAGAGCAGGTGCTTGCAGAGAATCCGACAATAGAAGTGGTTATTGACTTACATAGAGATGCAATACCGGAAGATAAAAAGCTTGTCATCGATTTGCAGGGAAGACCCACAGCACAGTTTATGTTTTTCAACGGTCTGAGCCGTACCGCCAAGAACGGAGCAATTGAATATCTGGAAAATCCTTACCTTGATGATAATCTGGCATTTTCCTTCCAGATGCAGACCGCGAGTAACGAATACTATCCGGGAATAGCCAGAAGAATATACTTAAAAGCCTATCGCTACAATATGCACCTGCGACCCAAATCCCTTCTTATTGAGCTGGGGGCGCAGACCAATACGTTGGAGGAAATTATGAATGCTATAGATCCGTTGGCGCATGTCCTGAATCTGGTGTTTATTGGGGATGTGCCGGATGTGGATTAATAAGGTTTTTCAAGACGGTCGTTGGACAATATAGACAAATCACAGCAGGGCACGCTTTCGCTGCATTGTCGCTCGTAGCGGTACATAAGGCTGCAAAATACGCAGCCTAAGTACCGACGGCTCCATAGCACCCTGTTGTGATTTGTCTATATTGTCCAACTACGTTTTGAAAAAACTTCTGCGGGCGGATTGCGTAAAATGTTCTCGAAGTGCCTTACGGAAGAATATGAGATTTTCTTAATATTCCGTTCTATATCCAGCAATTTCGGAACATGGATGTCCCGAAAAGCCCGCATTGAGCCCGGACGGCGAATGGCGGGCGGTTGCGTCCGTATTCACAACTTAGTCGGAATATTTAGAAAATCCATATTCGTAAGTCAGGCGCGAGAGAACATTTTGTGCAATCTGCCCTCTCAGCCTATTTTTGCAACTGTTTATTGGACATACCCTTCGTAATTTGCTATAATAAGCTCAGACTTTGCAGCCTGAGCTACAAGCAGGTGATAAAACAGCAAAAGCTAAACTCACAGAAAGGCATATAAAAACATGGCAGCTATAGACCAAAGCAGAATCAGGAATTTTTGTATTGTGGCGCATATAGATCACGGTAAATCTACTCTTGCCGACAGAATTATAGAAAAAACAGGACTTCTGACCAGCAGGGAAATGCAGGCGCAGGTTCTTGACAATATGGAGCTTGAGAGGGAGAGGGGCATTACTATCAAGGCGCAGACAGTCCGTATTATATATAAGGCGAATGACGGACAGGAATATATTTTCAACTTGATAGATACCCCCGGACATGTGGATTTTAATTATGAGGTCAGCAGAAGTCTTGCGGCATGCGACGGCGCGATTCTGGTTGTAGATGCCGCGCAGGGAATAGAGGCGCAGACTCTTGCAAACGTATATCTGGCGCTCGACCATGATTTGGACGTATTTCCCGTTATTAATAAAATAGACCTACCCAGTGCAGACCCGGAGCGTGTGAAGAACGAGATAGAGGATGTTATTGGAATAGAAGCCCAGGATGCCCCGCTTATTTCCGCAAAGAACGGAATAGGCATTGAGGAAGTATTAGAAGCTATAGTAGCTAAGATTCCTGCACCCAAGGGCAATCCGGACAACCCATTACAGGCGCTTATATTTGACTCTATATATGATTCATATAAGGGCGTTATTGTATTCTTCCGTATCATGGACGGCAGGGTGCGCAAAGGTACGAATATCAAAATGATGGCAACCGGCGCGACGGCCGAGGTTGTGGAAGTCGGATATTTTGGTGCCGGACAGTTCATACCCTGTGATGAACTCACAGCGGGTATGGTAGGTTACCTGACGGCATCTATTAAGAATGTAAAAGACACAGCGGTAGGAGATACAATAACAGATGTTACCAATCCGTGTAAACAGCCGCTTCCAGGCTATAAGAAAGTTAATTCTATGGTATACTGCGGAATGTATCCGGCCGATGGAGCCAAATATCCGGATTTGCGGGACGCTTTAGAGAAGCTTAAGTTAAATGATGCTTCTTTAAATTATGAGCCTGAGACTTCGATTGCGCTTGGCTTTGGTTTCCGCTGTGGTTTTCTGGGGCTTCTGCATCTGGAAATCATACAGGAACGGTTGGAGAGAGAGTATAATCTGGATTTGGTAACGACAGCACCAAGTGTTATTTATCGTGTGCATAAGACTAATGGAGAAATGATAGAGTTGACGAATCCTTCCAATCTACCCGATCCTTCGGAAATTGATTATATGGAAGAACCCGTCGTCAGTGCGGAAATCATGGTAACATCTGAGTTTATCGGACCGATTATGCAGCTGTGTCAGGAGAGAAGAGGACGTTATATAAGCACAGAATACATTGAAAGCGCCAGAGCATTACTTAAATATGAGCTGCCTTTGAATGAGATAATATATGATTTCTTTGATGCCCTGAAATCCCGCTCCAGAGGATATGCTTCCTTTGACTATGAGCTGAAAGGCTATGAGGAATCTAAACTTGTCAAACTGGATATTCTAATTAACCATGAGGAAGTAGATGCACTTTCATTTATCGTCCATGCTGACAGCGCTTATGAGCGCGGTAGGAAAATGTGCGAGAAACTGAAAGATGAGATACCCAGACACCTATTTGAAATTCCGATTCAGGCAGCGGTAGGCGGAAGAATTATTGCCAGAGAGACGGTTAAGGCGATGCGTAAAGATGTTCTTGCTAAATGTTATGGAGGTGACATCACCCGTAAAAAGAAGCTGCTTGAGAAGCAGAAGGAAGGTAAAAAGAGGATGCGTCAGATAGGAAGCGTTGAGATTCCACAGAAAGCATTTATGAGCGTACTCAAGTTGGATGATGACTGAAAAAAGAATGCTTTTATTGGTTTTTACGTGACTGTATGTAGTTAAAACAAGATTTAATTTGCCCAGAAACCGCGAAAGAACAAGGAAAATTCATCTAAAGACGGGATGCTCATATGAAAAATTTAAGTGTTTATATTCACATTCCTTTTTGCATAAAAAAATGTAAATATTGCGATTTTTTATCCTATCCTGCATCAGAAGAGGAACAGGAAGCTTACGTAACCATGCTTCTTATGGAAATAGAAAAACAGTCGCTATTTTATAATGACTATCAGGTTATTTCCGTATTTATCGGCGGAGGGACCCCTTCCGTATTGGACGGAAAGGCGATAGAAGCGATTATGCGTAAGCTTAAAGAGAAATTTAACTTTGTGGGAAACCCTGAAATTACTATAGAAGTAAATCCTGGTACTGTAACAGAGGATAAACTGGCATTATACTTACAAGCCGGAATAAACAGGCTGAGTATTGGTCTTCAGAGCGCGGATGACAATGAACTTAGGATACTTGGAAGAATCCATGATTATAATACATTTCTCTGCACATATGAGCTTGCAAGGAAGCTTGGCTTTCGGAATATCAATGTAGATCTGATATCAGCAATTCCGGGGCAGACTTATCTTTCGCACCGCGAAACTCTTAATAAAGTGCTTTCACTTAAGCCGGAGCATATTTCGGCATACAGCCTGATTCTGGAGGAAGGCACATGGTTCTATGAACATAGCGCTGAACTGACATTTCATACAGAGGAAGAGGAAATACGGCTTTATAAGCTTACAGAAAAGATGCTTTCAGAATGCGATTACAACCGTTATGAAATTTCTAATTATGCCCAAAAGGGTTTTGAATGCATTCATAATAAGACTTACTGGCTAAGAGGAAACTATGTAGGCTTTGGTCTGGGCGCCGCATCATTGGTGGATGAGGTGCGTTGGAATAATAAACGCACGGTAAAAGAATATGAAAAAGCTTTATGTAAAAAGTCTGAACATAATGAACAGCCTATAAGTCCTGACAGCTTATCTCAAGCCCGTACACAAATTGGCGAGAATGTTCAATATCTGACTATAGAGGAACAGATGGAAGAATTCATGTTTCTTGGTCTTCGTTTGATGGAAGGGATAGAAAAGAAGGCATTTAAAATAAAATTTGGTCTTGATATAGAAGATGTATATGGAAAAACGCTGGGAAGATTACAGAATGAAACATTAATTATTTCAGATGAGCAAATCCGTCTGACGCCGTTGGGAATTGATGTCAGTAACTATGTCATGTCGAAGTTTCTTTTAAGTTGAGTTGTTGTCAAGTCTGTCCTTGAACACTCTGCTGAATCTGCTCGCAGAATTGTATTGAATTTTGTACAATATGCCTGTATAATATATAATGTAACAATTTAATTTTATTTTCATGGAAAGGCACTTGAACTGTCCCGAAGTCATAGAATAAAGTAAATGAACTTTGGGGGCTTCTTTTGAAAACATTTAAACAACCGCTGACGGCGAAAGAAGAAGCCGCATACCTTCGCCAACTGAAAGAAGGAGAAGGCAGGCAGAAGCAGCTTGCCAAAGAAATACTTATTGAACATAACCTTCGTCTGGTGGCACACATTGCCAAAAAGTACCAGAATGTTGATGAGGACATGGAAGACCTGATTTCAACAGGAACGATAGGGCTCATTAAAGCGATAGATTCTTTTGATGCGGGAAAAGGAAAACTCAGCACATATGCCTCAAGATGCATAGACAATGAATTGTTAATGCTGCTGCGGGCGAAGAAGAAAACTTCCAGAGAAGTTTCCCTTTACGAACCGATCGGAACAGACAGAGAAGGAAATGAAATCAACCTGTTGGACATCATAGAACAGGAACAGCCTGATATTATAGAGCAGATGGAAGTGGAAGAACATCTGAAATGTTTATCCGGACTGCTGGATAAAAAATTGAATAAGCGTGAAAAAGAAATTCTTACCATGCGTTATGGACTTAAAGACGATCACGAAATTACGCAGCGTGAAATAGGAAAGAGTCTGGGGATTTCCAGAAGTTATGTTTCAAGAATAGAGAAAAAAGCTTTGGAAAAATTGCGGGAAGGATTTAGTTAATAGATAAACAGGAGGATAAGAGCAGATGATATTTGTAAAAAGGGATGATTTAAAGACAGGTATGCGGCTTGCCCGTCCTATTTACAATAAAAATGGCGTTCTGCTGTATGAAAGAAATTCAAAACTTACCACTCAGAGCATTAACAGTATTAAGAATTTTGGCTTGATTGGTATTTTTGTATTGGAACCGGCAGAACCGGTGCCGCCGATGACCAGAGACGACATTGAATTTGAACGTTTTCAGACCATGTGCGTATTTTCAATTCGTGAAGAACTGGATAATATTCTGTTAAAATCAAAGACGGCCAAAATGCAGGTGCTTACATCGAATGTTATCAGATATTACGGCCATCTGGACAGAAAAATCACTTTTATGCAGAATTTGCGCAGTAAAGATGATTATATCTATAAACATTCTTTGAATGTTGCAATTTTGTGTGCGCTTATAACACATACCATGAAACTTACGGTGTCAGAGCAGCTTGATACGGTTACTTCTGCAATTGTTCACGATATCGGAAAGCTTTCGGCGCCGAAGGAGATTATGATGCAGGATGTGTGGACCGACGCCGAGAAAGAACGGATTAAAGCGGCGGAAATTGCAGGTTTCGGTTTGATTGAGCACGTGTTTGCAGCATCGCCCAATATCAAGCGGATCTGTGTACAGACGCAGAATAATCTGGAAAATCTTGAGAAGGGCAAAGAAAGCGAACTCTCTAAGATGGTTATGGGTGCCAAGGTACTGTCCGTAGCAGAGACTTTTGATACGATGACGGCGGTGCAGATTGACGCTGAAGAAGCGTCTTCTGAAGTCGAAGCTCTCAGGTATTTGCAGGAGAACCCTAAATATTTTGATGAAAAGGTAGTAAGCGCCCTGTGCAAATCAATCAATATCCTTTTCGCCGGTGTCAGCGTGGAGCTTAATAACGGAGATAAAGCCCTTGTACTGGTAGAGAATCCGGTAAATATTCTTCAACCTCTGGTACTGACTTTTGGTGATAACAGGCTTATTGATCTGAGTCATCGTGCATACGATGGACATTTGGAAATTAAAGATGTCATGAAGACGATGGATAACCGCTATGTTATGGATATGGATCTTTTGAAGCGGCAGGGAATTAAAGTAGAAGAACCTGTTTATGCGCAGGAGACGCAGCTGGAAAAAGAATTTAGTGCTGAGTAACATAAATATACAGAAAGAAGGATTTGACAGATGCCAACGATAACGGAGATTATGAGAGTTGCCCATGATGCGGGCGCGTCTGATGTACATATTACGGTAGGTGTGCCGCCAAAGATGCGTGTCAATGGTAATTTACTTACAATGGACTATCCTAAAATGGCGCCGGCAGATACATTGGAGATAGTATTAGAGGTTATGTCTGAAGTACAGCGTGAACGTTTTGAAGAACGCGGAGAGTATGATATGTCCTTTTCCATTCCCGAACTTGGGCGTTATCGTGTAAATGCCTATAAGCAGAGAGGAACATGTGCCATGGCGCTGCGTCTTGTCAGCACTCAGGTGCCGTCACCAGAAGTGCTTGGCGTTCCGGATTCAGTTATTAACCTGTATGAAAGAAAAAGAGGTCTGATTCTGGTTACAGGACCTACCGGAAGCGGTAAATCTACGACACTTGCCGCAATTATTGATAAGATAAATAATAACAGAGATGCACATGTTATTACACTTGAGGACCCGATTGAGTATCTGCATCAGCATAAAATGGCTATGGTAAACCAACGTGAAATCGGTCTGGATTCACAGAGCTATGCTAATGCGCTGCGAGCTGCTCTGCGTGAAGATCCGGATGTTATTCTTGTCGGAGAGATGCGTGATTTTGAGACAATCAGTGTTGCCATAACTGCAGCGGAAACGGGACATCTCGTTTTATCCACGCTGCATACGATTGGTGCGGCAAGTACTGTTGACCGTGTTATTGACGTTTTCCCGCCCCACCAGCAGCAGCAGATTCGTGTACAGTTTGCAAACGTTTTGGAAGCAGTTATTTCCCAACAGCTCATTCCTACGATGGATGGCAGAGGGCGTGTGGCGGCATTTGAAGTTATGCATGCCAATCATGCGGTTAGAAATCTGATTCGTGAAGGCAAATCCCATCAGCTTGTGTCCGTTATGCAGACAAACCGCAAGATGGGAATGATTACAATGGATGAAAGCATAATACAGCTATACTTTGAAGGAAAGATTGACAAGGAGATGGCTGTTCAGTTCGCTGTTGATCCGGACGGAATGCAGAATAAGGTTATGTAAATCTGATTAATGCTGTTAGAAATGCAGTTCACGAATTTAGAAAGAAAGTTATCCCGGCTCACGAACTTAGGAAAAATAATCAAAGGCGGCGCTCACCGCAAGCGAAATCGCGGCGCCTTTGATTATTTTTCCTAAGTTCTGGTTGTTGGATGAGCATTCCGTAATTATTCTATCTATTCTATAATAAAATACTATTTATTCTTTAATATAATTTTTATTGACATTTCGGTTTGTATCTATTAATATTGGTTATATTCAAAAATTTATCTATTAAGTGTCTATATTATGAATCACGGCATATCGCCGA
>JAIDPH010000117.1 GCA_029062885.1 Lachnospiraceae bacterium | reverse complement strand
GCGATACATACGACACCATCATGGAAAATATTAAAAACGCAACATCAGACAATATCTGTTTCTATATGGCGATTAACCAAATAAACAAAGATGCTGTCAGTGACGTCTGTATAGCTGCTCGCGATACCAAAAACGTGCGGGCGGTATCATTCAATTTCCACACACCATATCCGGACACAAAGGAATTAGCACTATCCAAAGAGGAAAAAGCGAAGTGCTGTGGAATCATTGCGAAAATGATGAAGGAAGGAGCGCCTGTATTCAATCTAAAGAGTGCATTTCCGTACCTGATCAACAATAGTTTTCCCACGCCATGTTATCAGTGCGTAGTTATAGAAAACGGAAAAGTATCAACTTGCGGACGTTGTATCGAAGTGCCGGGACTTTGTGACGAATGCGGCTACTTCTTTGTTGCCGAATACACCCTTTTATTCCAGGGAAACCCAAAAATTATTCTTGAAATGTTAAGAACATATCTGAAATATATTTAGGAGTAACATGAGTACTATAACAAACCTTACAAGAATGTGGCTGACACGTTCAACCAAACCATTCATATTCAAAAACGAATACGACCAACAACTGTCTTTTTCATGCTGCGATAATTTAGGACTGTATGTGCATATTCCGTTTTGTAAAAATATCTGTAATTTCTGTCCGTACTGTAAGGTCAGATATTCTAAAGAATTATGTGATAGATACATAGATACTCTGATTCGGGAAATCCACCTTGTAGGCAGCCAGCACAGCGGTAAAAAAACTGCTACAAGCCTGTACTTTGGCGGTGGCACACCGGCACTCGCTGCTGAGCGGCTCGGAGAAATTATTGACGCCATCAAAGAGCATTTTATCATCACCGAAGGTATCGGCGTAGAGCTGCACCCTGATAATGTAGTTCCATCTGTTCTGCATTCTTTGAAAGACGCCGGAGTAACAAAAATCAGTATCGGTATTCAGTCATTCCGGAAAAAGTTCCAGAATATTTTGGGCAGAACGGGTATCGACGTTTCAGCACTAAAGAGTGCATTGTCGGAAGTTCCTTTTGAAACGGTTTCCATGGATTTTATTTTTGCTCTTCCAACCCAGACATACGAAGATTTAAAAGCCGATATTGAAGCGGCTTTCCAAAATGGCGCTAATCATGTGGCAATTTATCCATTCATTGATTTCACTTTTACATCTAGTACAGTAACGGCAATGCCCAAGAAAGAAAAACATGCTCTTTTGGATGCAATCACAGCCTACTGTCTGGACAAGGGATATACCCGCAGCTCCATCTGGACATTTTCAAGCGACAAACAGGCAAAATATTCTTCCATGACCAGAGATAACTTTCTGGGCTTTGGTTGTTCAGCAACAACCCTTCTGAAAGACCAATTTAAGATTAATACTTTTTCTGTGGAAGAATACTGCAAAAGGGTTGATGAAGGAAAACTTCCAACCTCGCTGACTATTCGTTTTTCTTTACGCCAGCGCATGGTTTATTATTTATTCTGGACTGCATACAGTACAAAAGTAAACACCAAAGATTTTGAAAAATTCTTTGGTGTCCCTTTAAAAAAAGTATACGGAATAGAACTGAAGATTGCAAAACTGTTGGGCTTTATTGTCGAGGAAAACGGCGTATACAGTATGACGTTAAAAGGCGCATTTTACTATCACTATTATGAAAACTTCTACACGCTTGCGTATATTGATAAAATGTGGGGAATTATGAAAAAAGAAGCTTTCCCGCAGATGATAGAACTATAACGCCCCTATTCGCTCACCAACTGCTTTACGGATACTTTATTGATCATCTTTACTATAGCACACGTGCCAATGAACATACAAGCAGGCAGCAAAACGAAGCTCTTTGCTGTTCCACTAAAAGAATTGGTAAATGGAAATTCTGCAAGCCCTAACAATTTAGCATACGGAGTCAATAAATGAGGAATTATAAACATACCCAATATAAGCCCTAAGCTGTTCCCTACAAGTGCAGACAGGCAATTTCTCCATAAATAAATCTTCAAAATCTGCCATGACGTCATTCCTATTGCTTTTAATAAACCTATTAATTTCTGCTCCCGCCTGATTAACAAAAATGTAAGATTCACTGTAATCAGAACAGAGATACTGAGCAGAATAGTCAAAACGGTTCCGACAGCAGGCGCAAGAAGACCTGCAATATTCTCTCCGTTTGACTTAGAAGCAATAAAAGAAAACTTTCCCGCATACTTTTCGTTTAATTCTTCTGCATATTCCCATTTATCAGTACCGGCTGAAAGAACAAGCATATAATCTCCATACTTACCATCTGATTTTACAAATTGGTCTAAGTCATTCGTTACCATCCGTATAATATTTCCATAATTGGAAAGCGTCTGAAAAATACCAGTAATCTCATACTCTTTCTTTTCTCCGTTCACCATTAATTCTATCTTATCTCCAATCTCCAGTCCGTATTCTTCTGCAAGAGTAAGACCAAGACCTATCTCATCTTCTTTCTGCGGCCGCCTGCCATACATGGACTTGTCCTTTATTTCATCATTCCACGGCAGTTCATAAACCTCTGTTGTAATGCTTTGCCATGTTTCGCTGTTATCAGGCTTATACTTTGGATATACCTTATTAGCTCCATATGTATAATTGACTCTCCTATCTTTTTCCAATTCGTCTATTATGCTGCTCACCGGCGCATCTTCCAATGAAGTGACATAAATGTCGTCTTTTATAAACCCCCATATTTCCGGCTCCTTATCAATATTCCTTACTGCATTCAGGCAGCCCATACAGATAACAGTAAGACACCCTATTATAAGGGACACACCCGCTATATATGCATATCTCATCTTTTTATTCCATATTCCCCTGACTGCATAATACAGTTCAAACGAGCCCCGGCCATTATAGTGTATGTCCTTCGGTTCTTTCATATCTCTTTCCTTTGTCTGCCAAGTTCCTCTCCTTATGGCATGAGATGCATTCAGTCCCTGTACTCTGAAAACGGCGCAAAAACATATCATCAGAACAGCAGTCAACACAACAAACCACACCGGATACCGATATCCGTTGGTCTGTGTAAAAGGAACTGCATATATTCCTATATTCCTAAGAATGCCTGATATAATGCTTTTATTCAACAAACCGCCAATAACGCTTCCCAATGCAGCTCCCGCAAATCCGATCATTCCGTAACATACCAGATATACGCCTGCAATCTGCACTCCTGTCATTCCTAATGATTTATAAATACCGATATTTCTTATATCTTCATCAATATCGCTTATTATTAAAAACAAAGTTAACGCAATTATAGTGACAGACAACACAACACTTACCAGACACAACACAGCGCCCACCATTTGATATGGTGCAGTATATCCGCTTCTTATCTTGTCATATGTATAAACCGTATCAGCTATCGGCATGTCAAAATACTCTTCCGCATCACGTATAAAATTCTGCTCAGCTTGGCGGCTGTATTCTTTGAACCTGATTTCCAGATAGCTTACCACATTGTTCGTTGCCAGAGGTAAATCCGAAAGCTGTCCATATCCACACCACATCCGGTAGATGTTTGTAGTGCTTCCCCCAAAGACAGTATCCGCTGCTATTTTTACAACCTTCATCTCCACTGACTTATCAGCTAATTTCAAAACAATATTATCACCCACCTTAAGGTTCAGTATATTAGCCATTTTTGCAGTAATCCAGATTTCATTCTGTCCGGGCATCTCAAGATTTTCCACGTCCAATATTTTAGGTGAAAGCATATCACTATTCAGTGTTTCGGGAAGTTCCAGCACTATGCCGTTGCTAAGTTTCACTCCGTCTTTTTCAATATATTCAATTGTTTTCGTATTTTCTGTTATCTGATATACTAATTCCTCATTCCATTCATCCATGTACTGCCTGACGATATCGGGCGGAATCATTTCATTACTCCACAGACAGCACATATGCGTCCCATCCATTTCTTCATATGCTCTGTCAAATATTGTATTTAATTCTTTCAGCAAAATTAAAGCATTTACTAATAATGCTGCTGTAATTATAATACATATCCCCAATAATAAATTAGGGATTTTTTTCCTTTTCAGTTTTGCAAAACCACACATAAGACATGCTTTCAAGCTACCACCCCCTCTGCTGCAAGAAGTTCATAAGTTCCTCTTCTCTTTGGTTCATTGAACGGTGTTCGTCCGTAAATTTCAGTTCTCCTGCTACACGACCATCTTCTATATAAATAACTCTACTGCCTCTTACAGCGACTTTAACATCATGTGTGACCAGAATAATCGTCTGACCTATACGGTTCAATCTGTTTAACAACTCCATAACAATGTTTGACTGCGCCGAATTCAGACTTCCTGTCGGTTCGTCACACAAAAGAAGCGGTGGTCTGTTTATAACCGAACGCAATATGGCGGCTCTCTGCTGCTGCCCGCCGGATAATTGCGAAGGATACTTTTTGATATGCTCTTTAAGACCAAACTGTCCGCACAGATTTATAATAGTCTCTTTCTTGCCTGCTCTTTCTTTGCGTTTTCCACTAAGCATTATCGGAAGCATAATATTTTCATAAACTGTAAGATCCGGAATAAGGCACTGCTGCTGAAATACAATCCCTATGTTTGTACTCCTGAACATCGCTTTTGCCGTTTCGTTCATATGGCCGAAGTCCACAGCTTTATTGGAAGATGGGGCATACATTATCATCCCTTCATCAAAATCATCAATACCTGCTACAAGATGCAGCAAACTTGTTTTTCCCGAACCGGAGGCACCCATAATAATTACAAATTCTCCCTCTTCAACCTTTAGGTTTACGCTATCAACAGCCTTATTTTCCACTGTTCCCGCGTAGTACTTTTTAGTTAGATTCTTTACCTCTAATAAATTTGCCATGATTTTAACATTTCTCCTTTCTTAAGCTTGAGCGTTTATGCTCTATTTTTCCAACTGCTCACTGTGAATATTTCGTTTCAATTTAAATATCAGTATCACATAGACCGTTTCCACTATTGCCACATAGATTAATACCAGTACGATTTGTGCAAGAGCGGACCAGATTGAACTTAAACTACTCATATAATTCAACAGTGAAAATAAGCTTAATGCGAATATAAGACAACCTAGTGTCAATGTCAGGTTACAGGCATATTTCATTGCATGTATAGCCGATATTATTTCTTTTTCCGACAATTTCCCACCATTAAAGCACGCTCTCCAGGAATTTAAATAGTCATGGAACCAACCGGAAACCGACAGAATTATGAACTTTAGTCCTAACAGATATAGCAATGTAGGCCAATCAAAAATATCAATAATTCTACCCATCTCCAGATTTGAACTAAGCAGCGCCAAAAAAGCTATACCAATAAGTAAAATGCCGAAAATCGTACCAATGCTTCTGCTTTTTTTCTTTTTATCCACATCATTCAGTTCTTTTACGAGACTTACTATATTACTCTCTGTTTTTTTCACATATTCTTCCGACGAAAATTCTTCTGATATAAATTTTTCCCCTGCGAGCAGTTCGTTGACATCTATTTTCAGTATAGTACTGAGTTCCAGAAGAATCGATGCATCCGGCATCCGATACCCTGTTTCCCACTTCGATACTGTCTTATCAGTCACATTAATCTGATCCGCCAGTTGTTTCTGTGTCAGTCCCTGCTTCCTTCTCATATCTGCAATAAAGTTTCCTATTTTCGTCTGATTCATTATCTTACCTCCCGGTCCGGCTTTATATAAAATTTCCATTATTTCTTGCTGCCAAACATTGTATTCAAATTATATGGTGATATAATCACGGAATTCAATCCCCAAACAAAAGAATGCCTATCCATTTTGGAGAATTCCATGAATAGGCTTTATTACTATGAATATTTTATTTCAAGGTATAAACATAACAAGTGGAAATATATAAAAAGACTTGAAAAAGACAAAAAATTAGTATGACCTAATCTTCGTATCCTGTACATTACCCGCTTCCGGTATGTATAAACGCATTCCGGGCAGAATCAGATTTTCATCCCAACCGATAACACTCCTGTTTACACGATGCAAAAGCTCATAATATGAGCCGTGTCCATAATATTTATACGCAATATTCCACAGACAGTCTCCCGGTTTCACCACATATTTGTGGTCGTCAAGAGTGTCTTCTACATCCTGCGGCATCAGATAATGCTGCTGTCCCATATCTATTGCTTTTCCATAGAAAAGTTCTTTTTCCACAGTTCCATCCGCTGATACTTTTTTCACGGCAGGACTTTGCCATTGGGGGCGGAAATAAACTATGCTTCCATCATCGCAGGCAAGTTCCCAATCCTCTTTGACCTGATATGTATATTCATCCACTTTTCCGGCTTTTTCATCATACTCATAATAATAAAGTGTTATTTCGTCCTCCGTTGTGACTACCTTCAGGACACAATCTCCATGCTCATCATACTGATAGATTCGATGTTCCCATGCTCCTACTTCGTTTGTACCCCAGAAATCAATATATTGAAGTTCTTCCATAAGCCTTTCTCCATCATAATCGGCCTGATATCCACGGTCAAAAAAGAGCTCATCACTATAGCCATATCGGTCAGAACCCACATTACGGCTGTAAGACAGCTGGGTTAACAACCTGCCGTCTGCATCAAACTTATAATTACTTACCTCGAACATATATCGGTATGCTACATAGTAACCTGAATCGTACGGCATACTGTTTGACTTATAATATATGTATCTGCAGTCATGCTCATCATCATCCCATTCATAGATATTTTCTTCACAATAACTGGAGCTGTCTCCCAGAATTCCTGCGGAGTATCCCAATACATAGCGTAAGCGGTTCCGTTCATCAAAATATGCATGTGAGAATTCTGCCATTTCTTCTTCACTATAACTTTTCGCAACCCATGTATACCTGTCATACATATAGTTTCCAACAGGATTCTGATCATACTCGTATGTTTCATGAGCGACCTGCTCCAACCTGTCATCTTCCGCATATATATTCTGAACTGTAGTTTTTATATCTTCCTTTGCATCAGCCACACTAAGACTATTACAATAGCCATTCAAGTATATCAGTAATAATGTCAATATTACTATACAACGGCAAATACGCCGTATAATACAATCTTTTTTCATTTTAAAGACACCTTTTTTATGTATTTTAAATTAAAGCCAATCGCAAATATATTATGTCATAATTGTTTTTTGGTTTCAAGGAATTGAAATCGCTTTTTTAATTGAATATTTTCACGCGAATAATTTCAACATTTTCCTAGTGACAAGTTTTTTCCTTTGTGCTATAATCGGAAAGTACGTTTGTGGACTGGCAATCCACCAATTCACCAAAAAAGAGAGGCATTAATTTGAAATGAAAAAATCACATATACTCCTTGTTGCTTTATCTTCCACACTTTTACTATTTGGCTGTGGCAGCAACGATGGAGGAAGAATTGAGTATGTTGAACCTGTAGTTGAAATAATTGAGGAAGAACCGGAGCCTATAGAAGCAGAAATAGAAGAACCGGAGCCTGAAGAAGAAGTAGTTGAGGATGTTCCTCCGGCAGAGGGTATGGTTCGCAGCCGTATTACCAATGAGTGGGTAACAGAGGAAGTAAATAACACACGCCCTGTCAGCGTTATGACTCCTAATACCAGCACTGCTGCGCAATACGGCATTTCCAAGGCAGACGTTTTGTATGAATGTAATGTTGAAGGAAGCATCACAAGATTGATGGGAATATATCAGGACTGGAGTAATTTCGAAAGACTTGGCAACGTCAGAAGCTGCCGTGACTACTATGTGTACTGGTCTTTTGAATGGGATGCTTTTTATATCCACTTCGGCGGACCGGAGCTTTATATTAAAGAAGTTATCAGCCGTTCGGACACCGAAGACATCGATGGTGTATCCAGCAGCAATTTCTGGCGTGCAACTGATACGGGCAACACAACCGATAACGCTTATATTAACACCAAAGGTATTAAGGCGGAAATTGAAAAACACGGATACGATTTGAACTATCGCAGCGGATACGCAGATGAGCAGCATTATAAGTTTGCTCCGTTTAACAGTCCGAATACATTAGAGCAATACAGCGACTCAATCATTGCAAACAAAATTGATATGACGCCTACTTATCCGGTAACGAAATGTTATTTCGTATATAATGAAGCGACTGGCTTATATGACAGATATCAGCATTTATCCGGCAAATCTGACGGTCCGCATGTAGATAAGGCTAACGGCGAACAGCTTGCATTCAAGAATATTCTGATTCAGAACACATATTTCGAAGTCCGCGATAAGTCAGGCTATCTTGCATTCCAATGTGCCGACTCCACTAGGGACGGCTGGTTCTTTACAAACGGCAGGGGAATACATGTGACCTGGAAAAAAACTTCCGACTATGGTGCAACAAGATATTATGATGATGACGGAAACGAAATTGAGCTTAATACCGGTAAAACTATGGTATGTATCGTAGAAGACGGAGATTCCTTTATTGTAGACGATCAAAAAATAACTTCCGGAAACTGATTTTCCGGAAGTTTTTTTAGTCAAACAAAATCTCATCCACTGTCACGAATTCATATCCTTCCTCAAGCAGTCTGTCAATTGCCTGTAATGCGGCAGTCACTGAAGTATCATAGTAATCGTGCATCAGAATAATGTCATTCTCCTGTACTTTGGTTACTATTTTATTTGCTATACCCGAAGCGTTGTGACTGCACCAGTCTAACGTATCTACTGTCCATAGTACCGGAATCATGTTTAGTTCATCTTCAAATTTTTTATCCCATGTGCCATATGGCGGACGCACATATATAACTTCGTCACCGGTTATCTCTTGTATCACTTTACTTGTCTGCACCAGTTCTTCCTTAAATTTCTCTCTGTTGCTCTTCGTAAGCTGAATATGGCTGTATGTATGGTTTCCGATTAAATGCCCCTCCTCATGCATTCTTTCAATAATATCAGGATGAAGCTCAGCATGTTCTCCAGTCACAAAAAAAGTAACATGTACCCCGCGTTCTTTCAATCCATCCAGTAACTGTTCCGTGTAATAAGGGTGAGGACCGTCATCAAAAGTAAGAGCAACCTTTTGCAATTCCTTGTCATCTTGTCTTATAATAACCTTCTCAACCAAAATGTCACCATTTATATTTGTTTTTTGTGCGGATATCACCAACTCTGATTTTACGGTATGCTTTCTACCTAAAAAATAAAAAAGCAGACTCACAATAACTATCATTGAAAAGAAAAAAATCCGTTTTCTCCGATTGCTCATGAATCTGCTCCTTACCCACACTCAATTATATATATGCTGATTTACCTAAGTTTATCATAATATCTACATAACTTTAGTTCCTTTTCAAAGAAATTAAAAATGCTTTAACATATCCGTCCTCACATTTTCTTTCCAATAGAAGTTTTCCGCCGTGCATCTGTACAATCTTAGATGAAATGCTGAGTCCAAGTCCACTGCCGCCACTGCTGTTTCTCGAGCTGTCTCCTCTTGAAAAAGGTTCAAAAATATGTTCTGCCAGAGTTTCATCTATTGATGCGCCGTCATCCGCTATACGGATTTGATATATATTATCTTTTGTGGTATCAATATTATCGTCACTACCGCTTGGATTCATATCTGCACACAGACTTATAGACAGCTTGGTGCCTTTCCCATTATATTTTACCGCGTTAGTAAGTATATTCACGACGGCACGCCCCATCTGAATCTTGTCCATTTCATATGGAAATTTCTGTTCCGGTATATCTATTTCCAATTTCATGTTATTTTCTTCAAAATCCGAATACATAAGCGCTATGTTTTCCCTTAACATTTCCCCCAGATCCGCCTTCTCCTTATGTAATTCAAAACCACTGCTGTCTAACTGCACATACTCAAGAAGTAAATTAATAAGCTCATCCATACGCATCGATTTCGTATATATTGACTGCAGATACTCCTGCTTTTTCTCTTCATCTGATACTACATTGTCAGAAATCGCTCTTGCATATCCGCATATGGTAGTAATGGGGGTTTTAATATCATGAGCAATATCTGATAACATGAGATTCCGCTGCTTATCGTATGCTTCCTTCTGTGACTTTTCTGCCAAAAGCAGTTCATATACTTTTTTTGATACAGCTCTATAATACCAATAAGCCGATACAAGGTATGGGAACAATGTTAAAAGTAACAATACCAAAAATATGATAATGACCGATGCATAATAAAGCTTAATCATTCCCCTATTTGTGACGCCATCCAATATCGGAGAATCAATATCAACGTGCAGCCAACCGCCCATGTTTTTACCGATAATAGCCTGCACCCATCCTGCAATAGCTTTTGGCAAAAATGCCGATACAGACAGAAGCAGCATCTGCAGCGCCAGAAGCATAACGCTTCCGTCTCCCGTTGTCACAGATAACTGCCTGATATGCAGCGTTTCTATTAAAAAGGGACCAATCCAAAGCCTGTATACCATATTCAATAATTCTTCACTGATAAAAATAAACATCATAATAAATAAAAAACGTTTTATGAGAAACCATTTTAAATCCTTCGTCCTAACAACATTTTGAACTTCCATATCTTATTTACACCCCTTTATCCGTGTTTTCCAGGCGGTATCCTAATCCTCGAATCGTCTTAATATAGGCGTTTGCATCTTCACTCAGTTTGGCGCGGAGTTTTGATATACACACCATTATATTATTATCCGACATCAGATAATCATCACCCCAGCCTTGTTCAAACAGCTGCTGCTTGGTGAATACCCTTCCCGGATTCTCCATAAACAGCCTCATAATCTTAAATTCCACGGAAGTAAGCTCTATTACCCTGTTTCCCTGACGCAGCAGGCAGGATTGTAGATCAAGTTTCAAATCCTGTACGTTAAGTTCCTCCATCGTTTTTTGTTTTCCTGCTCCAAGTGCATAAAACCTGCGGATATTGGAATTGACTCTCGCTACGGCTTCTAATGGCTGAAATGGTTTGGTAATGTAATCATCCGCCCCCAGATCAAGTCCCAGAATCTTATCGGCATCAGCACTTCTTGCTGACAGGATAATTACGGGAATATTATTATTTTCTCTGATATTACGAAGTACGCGGTAGCCGTCTATTCCCGGCATCATAATATCCAGAATTACTAAGTCTATTCCTTCTGCAGCAGCTTTACCTTCCTGTGAAGCGTTATTCTGCAATATTGACAGCGTTTCTGCGCCATTTGCCGCCTCTATTACCTCATATCCGTCTTTTTCCAGATACAGACGAAGCAGGTCGCGAATTTCAGGTTCATCATCTGCAATCAAAATTTTGTATCCCATGTTTACCTCCTATGCCATGCTGCACTTGTACTCTTATAACTGACTGGTTCCATCCGTTAATGCCCGATAAAGTGACGCACGTGTCAGTTTAACATAAGGCTTAACATAGAAAATCTCCAGTATCCCACAGGTAACTGTACTGAGCATGTGCCAAAGAATAAAGGATAAATCCAAAACAAAGGTATTCCACTTCTGTCCTTCCATCATTTTCTTACTTTTCTCCAGTACATCCGTATATGGCATACCCGGATTTTCTGCAAGAATGTAATCTACCATATAATATTGGTATCTTTTATAAATACCAGGAATAACGAGCAGTAAAGTCCATAAAAAAATGTGCAGGTCACGGGTAAATGTCGTCTTTACCGCATTCTTATAATTATGGTCAAATGCATATCCAAGATCCGCGATATTCCCCATATTGTCTACGCTATTAAGCATGAACCGCTTCGTACCCACACTTAGAGGATTTACCAGAAAAACATCGGCTAAAATAACAATCACACTGGCAATGATAAGAATGGTGACAACCACTACCATAAATACTACTATATAGACGGTCTGCTCAGACTCTTCCACCTGTTCAATCTCTCTTAATGACTCTTCAATAGACTCTTCTATCGCATCATGAACAATATAGTTTTCCACTGCCTCCCCTTCTGTTTCAATTTCCGATTGCTCCAGTTCACTAGAACTACCACTTGCGGCAGCAGCAGGCGCGAAACCTTCTCCCATCATAATAAGCAGCAGGGATACTAATACTGCCTTCCAATAGTTCCGTTTAAGCGCGGCTTTTGCTTTTTCTTTCAAATCTTTTCTTGTCCACATAATTCTATTCTCCTTATCTGTTTTATTTCTCTAACAAAATAATTATTTATTAGCTTTACAAACAGATTACCGGCTGATTCTTAAAGAAAAGCCGGTAAAACCTTAACGTAACCTTATTTCAAATAATTTTTTAATATAATCAAAATTATGAATTTAAATACACATCCAATCTCTTATGCCTCTGTCGTTGGAAAATTAAGGAAACTTAAATATAAGGCTTCAAAATTGTCCTGCTCTGCCAGATTAAGGCTCTCTATCTTATTATTAAGCCCACTTAGCTCCTGTGTCAGGTTTTCTTCATTCAACCTGCCTGTCCACAGGTCCCTTCCCATTTCATATGCTCCCGCCAGGGAAGTATTACCTACCGCCGTTACAATATTCCGCATGTGTTCAGGCAATAGTCCGATATCTATCGCTGAATTCACATCTAAGTAGTAGCCAAAGCCACCTGCCAGATATACATGGGTAAGCTCTGGCTGCCCCATCTTTTCATATAAGATTTCTATACCGGCGCGTACTGCTGCCTTCGCCATCTGTATATCTCTGATATCCTTCTGTATAAGGTGAATAACCGTTTCTGCCGAACCTTTTATATTTTGTATGGGAACATCTATTCCCTCTTCAAAATATGCCTCTTCCAAAAGTCCTGTTTCATCTATTATGCCCTGCTTTAGTAATGACGCTATTACCGCAATCATATCACTCCCCGGCACTGATGCATTAGCACCTCCCTCAAAAGCCGGTCCTGCCGATGTTGCAGTCACTATCATACGGCTTCCATCCGTTATTGCCATTTCACCGTTTGTTCCAAGGTCTATGAACAGGATTGCACCACCTTTGTTCTGCTCCAATCGCAATGACTCCAATAGATCACAATGATAAAGTCCCGCTACGATATCGCCGCCGACAAAAGCGCTGATTCCCGGCGTTATGTAAACTTGTAACTCTGAGCCAGCATTTTCAATATAAGGCAGGGTGCACTTCTGCAATCCTATTTCAACCGGAGTAAATGGACTTCTGCCCAGATTCTCGGTAGAAAGTCCCATCAGCAAATGCCCCATTGTAGTGTTTCCTGCGATACACATACAACATATCTCCCCTATATTGCGAAAACGCTCAACACCGGCCTGCAATACTCTCCACACGCAATCTCTCATATTTTGTGCATGCCCATTATTAGCTGCCTGTATTCTGGATAACACATCAGCTCCATAGCTTCTCTGCGGATTCATCGCGCAGTAAGTATCTATTACATTTCCCGACTTCATATCCATTAACTGCATGGCAATCGTGGTCGTCCCTAAATCTACGGCAATCATGCAGGCTTTATGATTAAGATTATTTGCTTTGGCATCATAATTTTCAGCTTTGCTTTTATCAATCATGACACTATTGTCATTTACAACAATGCATTGTGTCGACGTTAATATATCTATCTCCCTCGTCATGTCGTTTAACTCAATCAAATCAATACGAATAACACAATCCTGTTTCGGTCTCGCCATACAGGCAAGCCTGCATCCTTTACGAAGTTCATCCGGCGTAAACGTGCTTCTGTCTGTTACTGTAGGAATCGGAGCTCCGCTTAGAAACTGTATCCTGCATCTTCCACAACTTCCCCTTCCGCCACAAAAAGCCCCTGATATGAGATTTTCTTTCAGCAGAGTTGACATCAGGGTCATATCAATATCATGCATTACACTGATTTCCGTATTATTTTCTCTCAACACCGTAACATTAATTATTTCAGACAAAGCGGTTTTTCTCCTTATCATAGTGATAATCGATAGAAGCCAGTTTATCCGTAATTTCCGTTTCACTGACATCCATGTCATCACATAGGCTCTGTAAAGAATCATAAAAATCACGCAGCTTTAAGTTTACATAACTCAAAAGCATCATAGGGTCTTTTGGCAGCATATTATTCCTCCTTACCGCAATTCCATCTGCACCGTATATTTATTTCCTTCCGCATGTACCTGTGCCATGCTGCCACAGACAATCGGCATCATCGGGGAGAGATGCCCTATATCCACATCCATTACTACAGGTACATTATACTTTTTAATTACCTCGTAAACTGCCTGATATTGGTCAAGCCCCATCATCTCCTGCCCTTGGCAAAGCGGTCTTCCGATTAAAAATCCACTACAGTTCTGAAACCAGCCTGCATGCTCCATCTGCCACATAGCGCGGCGGATCCCCATCACGTTTAAATCACATGCTTCTAAGAACCATAAAATTCCATCGTCCTTATAGCGTTCAGTAAAATCACGAACCTTGTCATACTTCGTCCCCAACAGATTCACCAGACAATCCATACATCCGCCAAGCAGCCTTCCTGTCAAATCCAGTGTCTCATTCGGGAATTTATGAATGACAGAAGGTTCGGTCACAATATAAGGCGCCAAGGGATTTTCCCAATCTTTTGCAGAGTCTTGCTGCCATTTATCATATCCTTCAAACCGCAGACATTTTCCGGTCAAAACGTCCATCGCATCCTGTATCGAACTATGCCATGGTTCCATGCCAAAAGACGATGCACAGGGGCCATAGATAGAAGCAGTATCACACAATGTCGTAAGTAAAAAAGTCATATTCGTATTATCTGAATATCCCATATACCACTTGGGGGCAGCCTGTCCCACTTTCTCAAAATCAACATAATCCAGAATCTCACACATCAATTCTCCGCCACCGCATGAAATAATGCAGTCATTCTCCTGCCCGCAATATGATTCCTGCAATTCCTTCCCACACTCTGGCGGCGTATTACTGATACCGATTCCTTTTTCCACATAGCAGTTCGGTCCAAATTGCAGCTTGTATCCTGCGTCTTTCCACTTCTTCTGCGCATTCATAAATGCACTCTTATATGGTTCTGTCGCACACCCAAATGAGGGCGCAACAAAACCTATAGTTCCATTATCTTGTAAAAAATCAGGGTATCTCATACCAAATCATGCTCCTTTCATTATCCAGAACTTAGACAAAATAAGGTGCGATTGCGCTTGCGATGAGCACCGTTTTTGTTTATTTTGTCTAAGTTCGTGACTTATAGTACCAAAAAGGCGTCCTAAGGCGCCCTTTTGTATATTATATCAACAGAGTATTAATTTAATCCAGTTTAAATGCCGAAACCTCTGCCCTTAATCCTGTCATATTATCATCAAGTGTCTGCGCAGTCTGATCGAGCTTCTGCACACTGCCTTGCAGCTGAATAACCATATTATGCACTTGCTCAGAGTTTCCGGATGCCTGATCAATAATGGCCGAAATGTTTTCAACTGCCTCCATTGTATCATTTCTTTCTTTATCTGCTATTTCCGTGCTTTCTGCGATTTCTTTCATATTTGTAAAGAGGTGTGCTATCTGATCATCCATATTTCTGAATACATTTATCACTTCTTCAACTGTCTGCGCCTGTAAAGCAACCATTGATTCCGCTTCTTTAGCGCTATTGACGCTAGCCATTGTCTGATCGCTGATTTTATTGACATTATTGCGTATTTCTTCCGCCGCCTTGCCGGACTCATCCGCAAGCTTACGAATTTCCTCCGCAACTATAGCAAAACCTCTTCCTGCCTCGCCTGCCCTTGCAGCTTCTATAGATGCATTCAGAGAAAGCAGGTTTGTCTGATCCGAAATTTCGCTTATAGTCTCAACGAAACTGTTAATCATTTCCGACTCCGATTTAAGCATTTCGATGCTGCTTCCAACTTTTGCCGTAATATCCGTGGTTTCTTTAGCACGATCTCCCAGAGTGCCTACAATTTCCATACCCTGCTTAATCATCTGCCCCGTTTCATCAGCCAGCATTTCGGTTTTCTCCACCATAATGCCGATATTTTCCATTCTTTCAGACAGACTGCTCGTCTTTATAACACATTCCTGAGCATGCTCCGCCTGTTTCGACATCCCTTCGCTGATTTCGTCAATGGCTCTGGCAATATCTGCAGAATAACCGGTAATATCACCTGATGCCCCGTTTACATCAACCGAAGATTTTTCAATCTGACTCACCGTATCTGACAGCTTTAATACCAGCTTCTTATTATTCTTTATCATGTTAGTGGCAGTTTGCGCCAGCGACTGAAACTCATCTCTTCCCTGCGCTTTTACACTGACGGTTAAATCGCCTTTTGCAACCTCATTCAGATTACGCGAGATACTCTTCATGTTCTTCTGGATTCCCATAGTAATGACAGTTCCGATGAAAAGTGCAATAATTGCTGCCAAAATTACAAGGGTTATAGTAATCGTTTTTATCCTTTCCGCCTGACCGGTGACTATACTAAGAGGTATCAGTGAACACAATGTTACGTTACATATTTCACTTCTTGAATAAACATATAAATAGCTCTTTCCCTGATATTTCACATCCATAACTCCGCTCATATCATCTGATGCAATACTCTGAGCATAGAAATCCTGCTGCGAAAATATACTCTCTCCATTTGTCAGGAGACCACTCTGGGCATCCGAAGAGCTTTCAATGATAACTTCTTTTCCATTATCAGTCACAAAACCTGTGATGCTCCCTGCACCAAAATCCATATTCTCCAGAATGTCAACCAATGCATCCGTCTTCACATCCACAACTACATAAGCAAACTTCTTATTTGTCTGTATCTGATAGGCAATAAAATAGTCATTATCTGAAAGCCCCATATGCTCGCTTAAAAGCGGATGTGAATCCACCCACCTGGGAATATTCCGTCCATCTGCGGACAAAGTAAGCATCTCACCATAATAATCATCATATATACCGTCATAATACTCCGCATTCATAGATGAAATAATCCAATTTCCTGCTTTTGGAATAATATGTACATTACTGATAAATGGATTGGCTGTCTGGGAAGCCAGTAACAGACGCCTTGTATCACTTATATATGTAGTCTTCTCGGCCGTGCTTTTCCCAGGCATTCCTAAAGTATAATTTTCAATGCCGCTGTCAAAAGCATATCTCATGCCCTCCGACTGAATATATGTACAACTCGTATCCAGATACTGTATCGCCATATTGGAAGTCTGCACGGAAGATTCCTTGAATTTCTCACTCAAGCCTTCCTGTGCACTATAGTATGAAATAAGCCCGACCGCTATCATAAAAACAATCGGTATCAGGAAGCATATATATATCTTATTTCTAAGACTGAATAATGCTCTTTCACCGTTTGCCTTAGATGCCTCGGGCTGTTTTTTTTCAGATGTCTTTGATATATTTTTTCCCATTGATTCCATAGAATCCCCTCCAAAAATACCGTCTCTTGTATCTACTTTCAAGTATATACCATTTCCGAAGAAATTGATAGTGAAACCAATGGGAATTTTTATTTACTATCTTATTTTCTTGCAGCAGTAAGCTTACCGTCTTCTACCGTAATCAAAATCGTATCATTAGCTGATACGCTGTCAGACAGAATAAGTTTTGCAGACAGGGTTTCCACATATTTCTGGATATAACGCTTTAGCGGTCTGGCACCATATACAGGATCATATGCATTTTCCACGATAAACTGCTCCGCTTCATCTGTCAGTTCAATACGAAGCTCTCTGTCAGACAGACGCCTGTTCAAATCCCCGACGATAAGTTTAATAATGCCTCCAATCACATCCTTGGTTAAAGGCTTGAACAAAATCGTTTCGTCCAGTCGGTTCAGGAATTCAGGACGGAAATGATTCCTCAAATCACCCATTACCATGTCCTCGGCTTCTGCTTTTATATTTCCGTTTTCGTCAATTCCGTTAAGCAGGTAATCCGAACCTATATTGGATGTCATTATCAGTATCGTATTCTTGAAATCGACAGTCCTTCCCTGAGAATCTGTAATACGCCCGTCATCTAATACCTGTAACAGCACATTGAATACGTCAGGATGAGCTTTTTCAATCTCATCAAACAACACAACGGAATACGGCTTCCTTCTGACTGCTTCCGTCAGCTGACCGCCCTCCTCGTATCCCACATATCCGGGAGGCGCTCCAATCAGTCTGGATACGGAATATTTCTCCATATACTCACTCATATCGATTCGCACCATATTGTTCTCATCATCAAACAATGACGCCGCCAGCGCCTTCGCAAGCTCCGTTTTGCCCACGCCGGTGGGACCTAAGAACAGGAATGAGCCGATGGGCTTCGACGGGTCTTTGATGCCCGCTTTAGAGCGGATAATCGCCTCCGTAACCTTCGTCACGCCTTCCTCCTGTCCAATCACACGCTTATGAAGCTCATCATCCAGATGCAGAGTCTTGTTACGCTCGCTTTCCGTCAGCTTCGCTACCGGAATACCCGTCCATCTGGAAATGATTTTGGTAATTTCATCTTCCGAAACGCTCTCATGAACAAGAGAAAGATCCTGATGATTTACTTTTTCCTCTTCTATCTCAAGCTGCTGCTTTAACGCCGGAAGTTTACCGTAGCTTAACTCCGCCGCCTTCTCATAATCGCTCTCACGCTGCGCGATTTGAATCTGATTATTGATATCGTCAATCTCTTCACGGATTTTAGACAATCTTTCAACAGATGTTTTTTCGTTTTCCCACTGAGCCATTCTGTTATCCAGTTCCGCCTTTAACTCCGCCAGCTCTCTCTGAAGATCCTCCAGACGCTCTTTGCTCAGACGGTCATCTTCTTTCTTCAATGCAGTCTCTTCTATCTCAAGCTGCATAACTTTACGGCGCAGTTCATCCAGCTCCGCGGGCATGGAATCCAGCTCAGTCTTAATCAGTGCGCATGCCTCATCGACTAAGTCAATCGCCTTATCGGGCAAAAACCTGTCGGATATATAACGGTGTGAAAGCACCGCTGCGCTGACTAACGCATTATCCATTATTTTCACGCCATGATAAACCTCGTAACGTTCTTTCAGTCCGCGAAGAATGGAAATCGTATCCTCCACCGTAGGTTCTTCTACCATTACAGGCTGAAAACGGCGTTCAAGCGCTGCATCCTTCTCAATATACTGACGATACTCATCCAGAGTAGTCGCACCGATACAATGCAACTCGCCTCTTGCAAGCATAGGCTTAAGCATATTTCCGGCATCCAGTGCGCCGTCGGTCTTGCCTGCGCCCACAATCGTATGCAGCTCGTCTATGAACAGAATAATCTGTCCGTCGCTGTTTTTCACTTCATCCAGTACCGCTTTCAAACGTTCCTCAAATTCACCACGGTATTTTGCACCTGCAACTAGCGCGCCCATATCCAGCGCGAAAATCTTTTTATCCTTTAAGCCTTCCGGCACATCACCGCGCACTATACGTTGTGCCAGTCCTTCTGCTACCGCAGTCTTACCGACGCCCGGCTCGCCTATCAACACGGGATTGTTTTTCGTCTTGCGGGATAGAATACGGATGACATTACGGATTTCGTTATCCCTGCCAATGACCGGATCCAATTTCTGCTTACCTGCTTTTTCCACCAAATCCTGTCCGTATTTTTCCAAAGTATCATAGGTGGCTTCCGGGTTGTCAGAAGTAACCCTCTGACTTCCACGCACAGTTGAAAGTACCTGCAGGAAACGCTCTCTGCTGATTCCATATTCCCTGAAAATCTCTTTGACTTCTTTATTCGGATTTTTAATCATAGCCAGGAAAAGGTGTTCTACGGAAACATACTCGTCACCTATCTGTTTCGCCTCATCTTCCGCCGTCACCAGCACTTTATTCAAATCCTGTCCGACATAAATCTGTCCGCCCTGAACCTTAACGCGTTTCTTAAGTCCCTGCTCTACGCGGTTAAGGAAATATTCTTTATTGATTTCCATCTTCTCGATCAGTTTCAGAATCAGACTGTCATCTATGGTAAGAAGCGCATAAAGAAGATGTTCCTGCTCAATTTCCTGATTTCCGTATTCGTATGCCAGTTTCTCGCACTGCTCAACTGCCTGCATGGACTTCTGGGTAAATTTCGTCATATTCATAATCTCTGCC
>JAIDPH010000116.1 GCA_029062885.1 Lachnospiraceae bacterium | reverse complement strand
TATCTCGTCGGCAGGGTGAGTTGTGTATAAGAGAGAGGTTTATACTGTACGGTGTCCCGAGCAGAGCCGCTACTTTTTCCATATCACCCCTGCTTACCGCCTCCCTGATAAGCGTAGAACTTATTTCATTACCCTCGAATGTAACTTTATCTATTATTTGTGCGAAATAACCTCCGCACGACGCCATTTTACGCAAAAGCTCTGCATTTCCCGCACCTTTATCTCCAAATGAAATGTCGGTGCCTGCCACAATAACCGATGCCTTAAGTTTTTCTATAAGATATTCGGTCACGAAACGCTCCGGCTGTGTCGCCGCAGTTTCTTCATTCAACGGAAACTCAATCAGAACATCAATTCCCATTCTTTCAAATGCAGCACGCTTTTCTGGTGCAGTCATCAGTTCTTTGGCCTCTTTACCACTAAAAAAGGCTTCCGGAGACGGGTCAAAAGTAAAAACAACTGCTAAACATCCATTCTTTTTCTGTTCCAATATATTTGCAATCAGCTTCTTATGTCCTAAGTGGATACCATCGAACTTTCCGATAGCAATTGCACTTTTATGAGGCAGCTCAAATTCTGTAGTTCCATGTATAATCTGCATAGCAACCTCCATACTGTTTTCATGTGTCCTAAGTTATGAACATTTTTACCGGATTAAAAGTACCTGTACTGTGCTCATAACGATATATTCCAAAAAACACACCCTGTCCGCTATAGATGCGAGTTCTTTCGTTGTCTTCAAAACTTCCGCTCTCATGTATCATTTCCAATGTAAGGCGGTTTCCGTTCTGCAGCTGCTTAAAATAAGCTTCATCTACATTTATCGCACGCAGATTAGGAAACATCGCATCTACAGGTATTATATTGTTTTCCAACCCGCCATCCTGAACAAGTTTCTTGACCTCATCTAATGTAATAGCATTTTCTATCAAAAAACTGCCAACTCTGGTTCTTTGTAATGACTTCATTGCAGCGCCGCAGCCCAACGTCTTCCCAATATCGTCACACAGGGTTCTAATATATGTTCCTGCGGAGCATACGACTCTTATCTGTACAACCGGAAGTTGTATTTTCATAATTTCTATTTCATCTATCTGAATATGCCTTGCCTTACGTTCTACTTCCTGCCCTTTTCTCGCCAGTTCATAGAGTTTTTTTCCATTCACCTTTATTGCAGAATACATGGGCGGAATCTGCTCATAAGCGCCTTTAAAACTATATACTACCTCTTTTATCTGCTCTTCACTCTGCGTCACTTCATGTCTTGTCAGGATGTTTCCCGACATATCCTGTGTATCCGTAGTCACTCCCAGATATAGCTCGGCTACATATTCTTTACCGCCTCCGCTTAACATATCGTTCAGTCTGGTTCCTACTCCTAAGCCCACCGGTAACACTCCGACAGCGTCAGGATCCAATGTTCCCATATGACCTATCTTTTTCTGGTTAAGAATACCTCGCAGCACCGCTACCACATCATGAGATGTATAACCGGCCTCTTTGTATATATTTATGATTCCATGGTACATTTCTACAGCAGTACTCCCCTCTCAGCATGTAGAAGCTGACATTTTTTCCTTGAGTTGCTCTTCTATATGTACGGCCAGATTATTTATATTGTCATGATAAGTGCCGTTCATGCTGCATCCTGCCGCCCGTACATGTCCGCCGCCGCCAAATTTAATAGCGATAGCCGCCACATCGACTATACCGTTAGAGCGCATGCTGACCTTATATTCCATAGGCTTGACTTCATACATAAATATGGCACATTCCACACCTTTAACGATACGAAGCTGATTAACAATTCCATCTAAGTCGCTTGGTTCAACCTGATAAAAATCCATCATTTTTCTGTCAACCATGCTGACGATACATTTTCCTCCCATAAACCTGATACTTTCCAAAATTGCCCTGCCCATAATCTGGCTTTGAACATAGGTCTTCTCATAGAAAGTTTCATCAATCAGCTTAGGAAAGTCGAACCCAAATTTAATTAATTCCGCAGCCAGCTTCAATGTTTCCGGTGAGGTATTGGAATACTGGAAAACACCTGTATCGTGAACAATTCCGATATATAGCGCTTTCGCAATCTCTTCATCAATCTTATCTTCTTCCAGCAATCCATAAAGAAGCTCACATGTAGAACTTCTTTCCGGCTCAATTATATTGATATCTCCACAGCCGGAATTACTGATATGATGGTCAATATTAATTCTTTTTAATGCTCTTTCAAAAATAGGCTCTGCACTACCCAGACGTTCTGCATTACAGTCAAGCGCAAGAAAAACGTCGTATACGATATCTGTACTGAAGTCGGAATGAATTTCATCAATATCATGAATGCACTGAAAAATATCCGCAGGCTTCTCCAAATATACATCCACCTGTACAGCCGGCAACTCCTTTTTCAAGTAAAGATACAATCCCATAACGGAACCCACACAGTCTCCGTCAGGTCTGACGTGTCCGCCGATTCCGATGGTTTTCGCATCCTTTAATTCATCTATGATTTTCACTTATAGCAATTCCCCTTTCACACGAACAATCGAAAAAGTTTACTTTTCACGTTGTATGTCGTCAATTTTCTTTGACATGGAGACACCATATTCAATTGACTGGTCCATTATAAAATGTATCTGCGGCGTATTACGCAAATTAATTTTGCGTGCAAGCTGGCTTCTTATGAAGCCTTCCGCACTATTTAGACCCGCGAGTGTATCTTCTCGGGCTTTCTCATCTCCAAGCACACTGATCCAGGCTTTACAGGTTTTTAAATCAGGTGCAACTTCTATCGCAACAACTGAAGTCAGTTCTCCAATCCGCGGGTCTTTAATTTCCCCGCGGATTATTTCCGCAAGCACACGCTGCACTTCACCATTGATGCGGATATTTTTAACGCTGTTTTTACGCATACACAATCCCTCTAACTTTAGGTTCTGGGTACTTCAACCATGATGTAAGCCTCTACGATATCCAACTCCTGCATTTTATCGAAGCCTTCAAATACAAGACCGCATTCAAATCCTGCCTTTACCTCTTTCACATCATCCTTAAATCTCTTAAGGGAAGCCAGTGAACCTTCGTAAATCTGCTCGCCTTCTCTGGTTATACGAATCTTGCAGCCTCTCTGGAATTCGCCATCCAATATATATGAACCTGCAATATTACCTATTGCAGATGCCTTGAATATCTGACGTACCTCCGCATGGCCTATTACCTTTTCTTCAAATATAGGATCTAACATACCCTTCATGGCTGATTCAATATCGTCGATCGCCTGATAGATAACCTTATAAAGTCTGACATCTACTCCTTCACGCTCGGCAATCGCCTTGGCTGTTGCATCCGGTCTGACATTGAACCCGATAATAATTGCAGATGAGGCAGATGCAAGTGTAACATCGGACTCATTGATCGCGCCGACTCCGCCATGAATACATTTGACTACTATCTCATCATTTGAAAGCTTAACAAGGCTCTGTTTTAAAGCTTCCACACTGCCCTGTACATCCGCCTTGACAATCAGGTTCAGTTCCTTCAGATTACCTTCCTGAATCTGATTAAACAAGTCGTCTAATGACATCCTTAGCTTAGTATCTGCAAGCATCTCTTCTTTATACTGTGACATATACGTATCCGCATAAGATTTTGCAGATTTGTCATTTTCATGAACAACAAATACTTCTCCCGCACTCGGCACATCGGAAAGTCCGAGAATCTCAACAGGCATGGAAGGAAGAGCTTCTTTTACACGTCTTCCCTTATCGTCAATCATAGCCCTGACTTTACCGTGGCTTGCTCCTGCGGAAATGAAATCGCCAACATGCAGCGTTCCTTTCTGTACGAGTACTGTTGCCACAGGACCGCGTCCTTTATCAAGCTCAGCCTCAATAACAAGGCCTCTTGCGCGTCTGTTAGGATTAGCTTTCAGTTCCAGAATCTCAGCCGTCAACAGAATCGTTTCAAGCAAAGTTCCGATTCCCTCTCCTGATTTAGCGGAAACAGGTACGAATTCCGTAGAACCGCCCCAATCAACAGGAATCAGCTCATGTTCCGTAAGTTCCTGCTTCACCCTGTCTATATTCGCACTCGGTTTATCAATTTTATTGACAGCGACAATTATTTCTATTCCTGCTGCCTTGGCATGATTGATTGCTTCTATAGTCTGCGGCATTACTCCGTCATCCGCTGCTACTACCAAAACAGCGATGTCTGTAGAATTAGCGCCGCGCATACGCATAGCCGTAAACGCTTCGTGTCCCGGAGTATCCAAAAAAGTAATCTTCTGATTATTAACATTTACGGTATATGCACCAATCGCCTGTGTAATACCTCCTGCTTCCTTATCCGTTACATTTGTTTTACGGATTGCGTCCAAAAGAGAAGTCTTACCATGGTCAACATGCCCCATAACACAGATAACCGGCGGTCTTGGCACCATCGTACTCGCATCTTCTTCTTCCTCTTTCAAAAGCTCCTCGATTACATTTATTTTTACCTCTTTTTCACAGATAATTTCATATTCAATTGCAATATTTTCCGCATCTTCAAAAGAAATCTCTGAGTTCACGGTAACAATCTGACCCTGCATAAAAAGCTTTTTGATTATTGCAGAGGGCTGAATCTTCATCTTATCAGCAAGTTCCTTAATAGTTAAGGTCTCAGGCAGCGTAATCACTTTGATTTTCTCTTCTGCCGGCGTTTCTTCTTTCTTCTCAGGCTTGATAAAACGTCCGGGTCTGTTAAAGTTCTTGCTGCCGATTTCATCCTCTTCATAGATTAAATCTTTCTTTGAACGTTTATCCTTCTCCTGACCAATCCTGCGCTTTTCTTCGTCCCTATGCTTCTCAGTGTCCTTGATGGGACTCTCCGGCATAAAGTCTTTGTTATTTCCACCTTTTTTAAATCGATTATCCTGTCCTCCATTTCCCTTCTGAGGACGCTCACCACCGTTAAAATTCCTATTACCGCCCGATGCAAATGAAGCGCCGCGGTTATTGCCCTGATTGTTATTAAAGCCTTGACGATTTTGTCCTTTAGGCCTTCTATTATCGCTATCAGCATTGTTATTGGTGTTGCTGCTAACGTTGCTGTTATACGGTTTTTCCTGTGTACTCGGTTTATTCTGGACATTTGCATTTGCGCTCGCCTTTTCCCTGTTTTCCTGCCGTTTCTGCTCAAGTCTCCGCTCCTGCTGCTGTTTCTGTCTCACATCATAAGGTTCCGCCGATACCGGAATCGGTTTCTGCGTAGGTCTTATAATCTTGTGCGGAGCCTGCTGCTGTGAAGCCTGACGGTTATTGTTGTCATTAGGTCTTCTGTTTCCGTTTCCATTTCCCTGTCCCTGTCGTCCTCCGGACATGCTGGAATTTTGCGAATTACTCACAAAAATAATCTTCTTCTTTTTCTTAGGCTCTTCAGAAGCGGCATTCCTGTTTTCAGGTGCAGCCTGCTTTTTTGCTGCGCCCTGACCATTTTCCGGTGCTGACTTTACCTGCACTGTCTTATCGGCTTTGGCATCACTGACGCCCTGACTACTGCCTTCCGCCTTTTCTTTCTTAGGGGCATTCTCTGCTTTGTCTTTACCGAATTTCTGCCGCACTAAATCAATGGCGTCTTCTTCTATTGAACTTTGAGCCGCTTTTATTTCATATCCTTTATCCTGCAAAAAAGCAATAATATCTTTACTTTGCTTATCAAGCTCTTTTGCAAGCTCATGCACTCTCATTTTTGCCATGCTCACTACCTCCGTCTAATTCTTAAATCTTTCAAAATGTTTCTGTATCGAATCCGCAAATCCCTCATTCGTAATTGCCAGAGAAGTTCTTTCCTGCTTTCCCATAGAGTGTCCGAGACTCTCCTTCATTCCGAAACGATAATAAGGAACTTCATAAAATTCACACATATTACGAAATTTTTTCTCTGTGTTATCCGAAGCGTCCTCTGATACAATGACCAAACATGCTTTCCCTGACTTTACTGCATTCTCTGTTGCGAATCCTCCACTGACAACATTTCTGGAACGAGTCGCAAGACCAAGCAAGGATAACACTTTATTCTTTTCCGGTTCATTATCCCTGCACATTCTTATCAAACTCCTTTTCCATGTTCTCATATAATTCATCCGGAATTTTCATTTTGAAGGAACGTTCAAGACCTTTATTCTTTCTGGCTTTCATAAGACATTCCTTCGTCATGCAAAGATATGCGCCCCTTCCGTTTTTCTTGCCTGTCGTATCCAATTCAATAGAGCCGTCAGAGGTTCGCAATACCCTCATCATTTCCTTCTTATTCTTCATTTCATTACAGCCCACGCACTGTCTCATGGGGGTCTTTTTTTTATTCATCAAGATTTTATTCTACCTCGGTTTCTCCGTCTTCTTCATTATATGTTTCTTCATCATAAGACTCTCCGTCATATAATTCCGCCTCGAGTCCCTCTTCGCCGTATGAATCCTCATCATAGTCTTCATCGTCATACTCATAGTCCTCATAACGGAAGCCCGGTGCATCCTTCGCCTGAGTCTCGTTCTTGATATCAATCTTATACCCCGTAAGTCTGGCAGCCAGTCTTGCATTCTGACCTTCTTTTCCAATCGCAAGAGATAACTGGTAATCCGGTACGACAACCTTCGCGGTCTTTTCATCAGGATCCGCAAAAACAGCTACTATCTTTGCAGGAGACAACGCATTCTGAATCAGGATTCCCGGATTATCATCCCAGTTGACAATATCAATTTTTTCACCGCGAAGTTCTTCAACAATAGTATTTACTCTTGCGCCATTCATACCAACGCATGCTCCCACGGCATCTACATTCGGATTGTTGGAGCGCACCGCTATCTTTGTTCTGCTTCCTGCCTCTCTGGCAATGCTCATGATTTCAACAGTGCCATCTTTAATCTCTGTTACCTCTGTTTCAAATAATCTCTTGACAAGTTCAGGATGCGTACGACTTACTAAAATCTTAGGTCCCTTCGGTGTATTCTTAACTTCAAGAATATATACCTTTATTCTCTCTGTAGGTCTGAAGTTCTCTCCGCGCACCTGCTCGCTTTCGTTCAGAATTCCGTCTGCTTTTCCTAAATTGATGGAAATGTTTCTTCCCATATAACGCTGTACTATACCGGTAACTACATCCTTTTCCTTCTCGTAATACTGGTTGTAAATAACGCTTCTTTCCTCTTCGCGGATTTTCTGTAAAATAACATTCTTTGCATTCTGTGTTGCAATACGCCCAAACTCTTTTGATTTGATTTCTACATGAATCATATCTCCGAGTTCAGCCTTGGGAGATACCTTCTGAGCATCTTCATAAGAAATCTGCACACAGTCATCTTCTACCTCTTCAACTACTTCTTTCTCCGCATAGCATAGAAAATCACAGGTTTCCCTGTCGATTTCTACTTTGACATTATCCGCCTTGCCAAAATGGTTCTTGCAGGCAGTAATCAAAGAATTCTCAATTGCGTCAAACAACGTATCTTTACTGATTTCCTTCTCCTTTTCCAGCATATCCAATGCTTCCATCAATTCACTATTCATTTTCTTATCCATCCTCCTTTATATTCTGTTAAAAATCCAAAGCCAGCCTGATAAGTGCTATTTCTCCTCTGGCAAATATTTTCTCTTCGTTTTCTATCGTTATGGTAATCTTATCTGCATCATAAGATTTCAAAATACCGCGAAATTCTTTTTGCTTATCTATGGGCTTATAAGTCTTTATCTCCACTTCTTCTCCCAGACTTTTTTCAAGATGTTTATCTTTCTTAAGAGTCCTGCCAAGCCCCGGACTGCTGACTTCAAGAATATATGCGTCTTCTATAAAATCCACCCTGTCCAATTCATCTGATAATGCACGGCTTACATCTTCACAGTCCTTAATATTGACCCCTCCCGGCTTGTCGATATATGCTCTCAGATACCAATCGCTGCCCTCTTTAACATATTCGACGTCATATATCTCTACGCCGAAACGCTGTACGATTGGAGCAAGTATCGCTTCCGTTTCAGATTCGTATGTCTTGCTTTTCGACATCTTCTGTTTCTTCCTTTCCTATCACATAAAAGAGTGGACTCGCGAGTCCACTCTAAATTAACAAATAATATCTTTGATATCTTATGTATTGTAACACTTAAGCTGCATGATTGCAAGCATAATTTGCAAAAAAACTACTAATGACAACGTTTACACACGTCCGCTCTCACTATGTCTGTGCATAAGCCGCAGTACCAGATGGTAAATACCCCTCACCACGGAAAAAAGCAAAAACATACTGATAAATCCGAACACACCAAACACTATATCCTTAAACTCCATGACCCCTGTGTGCGTGACCCGCTGACCAATCTCTATGGCAAAGGTGATAACAATTATCAGGGTAAACACATATATCCAGCTAATCATCATGATATGACCATGCTTTACCAGCCATTTAAAAATCGGGTGCACCACAAATATAATCGTCATTCCCAAAGCGCCAATTATAAGGAAATGTAATTCCTTATCCGAAAAATTGTACTCATAAGCGTCGTTCAACCGCAGGAGATAATTGTGTACTCTCGCCACCTGTCCCACAACCCAATATAAAAAATTTTCCATAATGTTCTCCATCTAACAAAAAGGCAAAGAAACCTTTGCCTTTTGTTCGTACTTCCGCACTCTAATCATATTGATTTAAGCCAGTTTTGTCAAGTATCAATCTGTCATCATCTAAAAAACACTGTTGTATTTTGAATTTTTAGTACTTATAATGAAATTCAAAGATAAGGAGATTTACACTATGGCAAAAATCCTCGTTGTAGAAGATAATCATGATTATCAGGAATTACTGCAAAATTTTCTTGAAAGTGCCAAGCATGAAATAACGCCTGCAGGTGACGACGTGTCGGCGCTCGCGCTGCTCTCCCGTCATTCCTTTGACCTGATTCTGTTAGATATTATGCTACCGGGAAATGATGGGTTTGACATCTGCGAAAAAATCCGGGCACAAGGTAATACAACTCCTGTTGTCATGCTGACTGCCTTGGACAACGAATCATATCAGATGCGCGGCTACAAACTTCGGATTGATGATTATATAACAAAACCTGTCTCCATGCCGCTTCTCCTGCACAAGGTAGAGGCGATTCTTCGCCGGACAATACCTGCTGTTTCACGCGATGCACACGACGCCCTGCACTTTGAAGATATCACTCTGGATCTGCGCACACATACTGTTCATATTTGTGACACTGATGTTGCTTTTACGCTTCGCGAATTTGAAATCCTGCAGGAGCTTATGCAGGAACCGGGCTCTGTTGTGACAAGAAAGTCTCTGATTGAAAAGCTTTGGGGCTATGACTTTTACGGTGATACACGTATTGTCGATACCCATATGAAAAATATCCGTAAAAAATTAGGTGTGTCAGACTACATTGAAACCATCCGGGGCGTTGGCTACAAGCTCCGAAAAGATAATAGTCAATTCAAAAATAAACCGGAAGGCGGATCACTCTTATGAAGAAGCTGACAATCCGGACCTTTCTATTACTGCTAATCCTCTCCTTATTTGTCCTTTTATCCGCGTATGGCTGCATGTGGATTTTTCTTCCGTATGCCAATGAGCAGAAGATGCAACGCGCACTCGACGAAAAAGCGACACAGCTCGTTAATGATTTGCGTCAAGTCCCACAGCAAGACAGTGAACCGCTTTTTACGGCCTTTCTGCGCGAAACGGACGCGGACTTTGTTTTACAGGATAAATACGATAAATGTGTCAGCCCATTTACCTTCGAGGAGACAGACACTCCCGCTTTTGAAGGCACAAGATATCCGTTTCGTTTTGCCGGTTCTTCCGATGATTATATTCTTATCACCCGCTACAATCCGGTTCCTTTTGAGAAAATCACCCACGCAATGCGGCAAAGTACTCCCTACATCATGCTGATTATTCTTCTGTTGTCCTGTATCAGCGCATTTATTTTCTCACATTATACAACTCTTCCAATTATCCGAATCAGCAAAATTGCAGACAGAATTGCAAATCTTGACTTTAGCTGGTATTGTCCGGACATACGTGATGATGAAATCGGCGCACTTTCGCAGAGTATTAACGAACTGTCAGATAAGCTGCATGCCGCTCTGGAGGAAATCACCCGACGTAACGCTCTCCTTGAGGATGAGATTGCTTTGGAGCGAGAACAGGAACGCAGAAGGCTGCTGTTCTTTTCCGGCGTATCACATGAACTTAAGACACCTATTGCAACGGTTATCGGACAGCTCGAAGGTATGCAGGCACAAATCGGCGTCTATAAGAACAGGGAAAAATACCTCGCGCGCAGTATGGAAATCCTGCAATCCCTGAACAACCTGATTCGTGAGGTACTTTCCATTTCCCATCTTGACCTCGAAACGCGGGCAACGGCAAGTTCAGTCTGCCTGTCGCAAATTATAGATACCGTTATTACCGATTATTCGGACTATGCCGAGCTTTCCGCAATTTCCATTATCTGGGAAGCCAAGTCGGATATTCAGATATACGCCGATACGGTACTTATGAAAAAAGCGCTTGGTAATATTATCGGAAACGCAGTCCTGCACTCACCGGAAAACGGTACTGTGACGGTAACGCTTTCCCATACCGACAGCAAAGCAACGCTTTCTGTCTGCAATGAGCCTGCTCATATTGACGAGAAGCATCTTTCACATCTATTCGAGGCCTTTTACCGCGTTGATCGTTCTTCCGAGCACGGAAGCGGATTAGGACTGTATATTACGCGGATGATTCTGGAGACCTACCATATACCTCATTCTATCCGAAATACGGAAAACGGCGTGTGCTTTTCTGCAGTTTTTGATGTGGTTTAGTCTCAAAGCAACATTCAGCTCCAGATAAACTCCACATAAAATACACCTAAACTCCAGACACTTCCCTATAAATCTGTGCTAAAATCGTGCTATCAGTTGATAATGGCATGCTTACTTTATCAACAAAGTAATAACTGACACATTCTTATTTTACAGACTTATCCACAAAATGAATTTAAAGCAAACTAACATTCAAAGGAGACACTATGAAAATCGACGTCAATAACATTACTATGATATATCCGTCCGGCAAAAAGGCACTGCAGGACGTTTCCATCCGCGCTGAGAGTCCCAGCTTCATTGGAATTCTAGGGCCAAACGGCGCAGGGAAAACAACACTGATGAAGTTGTTAATTGCGGGACTTCTGCCTACCAAGGGCGAAATACTGCTCGACGAAAAGCCGCTGCTTTCACAGGAAAAATATTTGAAATCACAATTAGGCTATCTGCCGCAGAGTTTTGGCTTATATGAGGAGCTGACAGTATGGCAGTTTCTGGACTATATGGCTGCGCTCAAAAATGTGAAGGGCAAAGCGACAATTGACGAGGTTCTGGCACTGACAAGCATGACGGAACAAAAGCGGGTGCGAATCCGCAATCTCTCCGGAGGCCAACGGCAGCGTGTCGGTATCGCACAGGCGATGTTGGGTGACCCACAGCTCATTATTCTGGATGAGCCCACGGTCGGGCTTGACCCTGAGGAACGCGTGAAATTCCGCAATATTTTCTCCGAGATGGCGCGGGATAAAATCATCCTGCTTTCCACGCATATTGTTGAAGATGTACAGGCAGTCTGCAACCGAGTCCTTGTTATCCACAGCGGAAAGGTTCTCTTTGACGGGCTTCCTTCCAAGCTGATAGAACAATCCGAAAAGCATGCCGGCGTGTATATCTCGCAACCAAACGCCTCTGCTCCCGAAGGTTGCCAGATTGTCTCCAAGATACATACCGCGGAGGGAATCCGGTGCCGAGTTGTAGCAGAGCAGCTTCCCGCTTATGCGCAGCCTGTCGAGCCATCGCTTGAGGATGCTTATCTTTACTGCATTCACAAAGATATTTCCGAGAAAGGAGATGTCTGAAACCATGTATTTGTTTTCCTCCAAATTACCTTCTGTAAAATTGTTTTCCTTATACCGAGTGGAGCTTCGACGGCTTCTGTTATCCAAGATTGTATGGAGCATCACGGTTTTTTGCCTGTTTGCTCCGCTTATAGGATATCTCCTGCCCTTTTTCAGCGATTCCCTCACTATGTCAGGACGTTATATCGCCAATCCGGTATTGGCGGGAACCATGACCGGAGCTGTACTCTGGGCCATACTTACAATTATTGAGGCTGACCGGCTGCACCGTAGCGGCGTTAACGTGTTAACAGATTCGGTTGCCTCGCCCGTCAGTCTATCGACTGCAAGAACCTTGGCATTATTGACCATAGCTATACTTGTGACTACTGTTACTGCACTGGTCTATCTGCCCTATACGGCGCTAAAAATATCATATCTGTTCGCAGTAGACTTTTATTGTGCAAATTTCCTTATACTGATGCTGCCCACATGGTGGATTTCGATTTTGTTCGCGGACTCCCTTTACCGGATTACACGCCGTATCGAGCTTTCCGTAATGCTCTATGTCGGATTGGTCTGTGTTAATATCGGTGGCATAGTCTTCTACGACTATTTTACGCGTTGGCTGAACCCCCGCATCATCTCCTACTCCGACGGATTTTCCTCTATTTGGCCATTACGCATCGCATTTTACACGAGGTTAATCTGGATTTGCCTTGCTGTCGGATTCTGGCTGTTTTCGATCCTGTGCGTCCGCAGATATCAGCGCGGGCTCGTCTTTTCGTTCGTGCGCGGTCTGAAACAGATTTATATACTGCTGCCTGCTCTCCTTCTGGTCATCGCCGGAATATCTTTATGGCGCTTACAACCTTTTATTGACCATGGTCCGAATGAATATATTTTTATTACGGATACCGGGGATGATGACGATGAAGCATCCATTTTCTTAATCAAAGCGATTCGCTACAGCATCCGGACTGACCCTACGTTCGGGCGGCTCTACGGAAGGGCTGAATATGATATTCAAAGCCCCTATAATGGCGAAGCTTCGCTGACATTGAGCCCCGGCTACAAAATCAAAAAAATGACCTATGGTGATTCGGAAGTTTCATTTCGGACAGTAAAAGAGGACATGAACGGTTGGCGCTCCACCTATTTTGAGCTTCCACAGGAATATAATAAGACACTGGTAATCGAATACGAGGGTTTTCCCACGCTTGCACGCTCGTCGTCATTGTACCGCGCGGAAGACTGCATTGACCCCAATTATATATCGCTTTCTGCAGCGTCGCTCTTTCCTGTTCTGAACAATTATTATACCCCTCAAAAAGTCGCGGTGGTGGAAATTACAATTCCCGAACAACTGACACCGCTCTTAAATTATGCCACGATGAGTAATTTTGTTGATAACGGGAACGGTACTAAGACATGGCGTGCTGTATGCCCCTCCTATGCTATGAACTTTACGGCCGGCAATTATGTGATTGACACGATTTCCGTCGATGATTTAGACATAGACTTTGTTTACGGAAAAACATACCAGAGTATCGTCGAAGAAAGCAATGTCCGACAGGCAATCGTTGATGTCTTTACTTACTGTGGCGAACACTACGGCAAGCTCCCGTGGGCGAAAGACAATCGCCTTTTGCTACAGCAGAGAAGTTCCATGGTTATGGGCGGCTATGCGCTCCCAGGTGTATCACAGTGGTTTGAGACAGTGCTTTCTCCTGATACCCTGAGCGACCCGAATAAGGGCGCCAGTGCAACGGAGGTCTTCATCCATGAAATGATTCATCAGTGGTGGGGCGGGCTTGGGCTGGTCTGCATGGAAGATGAGCTCTGGAGTTCAGAAGGACTGACGGTCTATTCCACCTACCGTTTGGTCAAAGAAACCTACGGCGATGCCTATGCACAACAGTATTATGTTGACGTGTGGAAGGATGCCGTAGAAATGCAGAATCGAAGCTTCTACAACCGACATCCCGAGTATGTTCCATTGCTGCCAGACCTGTATCAGGCCGAACTAAATCTGTCCAACAGCGGCATTAACCACTATAACCGTATGCCGCTAATAATTTTAAAAGCGCAAGAGCTGGTCGGCGGCGAGGAAAAAATGGACGAGATTCTGCGACAGATTTATGCCGATCGGGATCTGTTTAACCAAAATTATTTCAGTTATCAGGATTTTCTGCGATACTGCGGATTGACGGAGGAGGATTTGTATCTTGAGTAAAATTTTTTATTATGAATTGAAACGAATGCTTTTGAATAAGGTATTTCTTACAATGTTGCTTGTAAACGGCCTGTTTGCCTGGTTTATCCTATCAACGGACATTATCCGAGGCATTGCATACACCGCGCCTTTTTCCGGCTGGAGCTACTGCACTTATCTCGGGAAAACCCTGCCACTTGCAATGGTAACAATCCTACTGCTGCTCTCCACCTATTATAGCAGGAAGCAAAAGCAGCTTGAGGTTCTGACCCTTGTAACACCTGTGACGGCCGCACGCCAGATGCTTCTGCGGACTGCGGCAGCCGGTGTATGCTTCGTACTGATTTTCTTGCTGATAACCGTCCTTGGAGCATTCTTCTATAGCGTGTTTTTTCGATATACGGATTTTGCAGTGTTTCTCCTGCCGTCGCTTTTGATTGCGCTGCCCTGCTTTCTCTTCCTGACCGGACTTGGACAGCTGCTTGCGAGTCTCCACCAGAGTATGATTTACGTACTGATGTTGATTTCCTTTATTTCCGGATACTGCGGCAATCGAACGGTATTCGACCTGTTTGGCGCGGGATACTTCGCCTCCTATCCGCTGACACTTCCTGTCGGTGCAGACGGCGAGCCGGATTTTACGTTAAATACCATCTTCTGCGCAGTGCGTCTGTTGTATCTCGCCGCCGGAGTTGCATGCCTTTATTTTACAACCGTCCTTTTGGCTCGAAAATCGCGAAAAGCTTAAATAATATATGTAGGCTGAAACCCGGTAAAATCATTGAGTTTCAGCCTTTTTCCTTCTCTAACTGTCAAACTTGCTATTGGTAATCCTTACCAAGTCATTTCATCCCTGTATTTTCGCAGTTTCAAATAGCATATAATGCTGGACATACTTCCCAATATTCCGGTACATAAGAACATCACCGCCATGCCGCTCCCTGCCCCTTCTCCGACAATCATGTGCAGCGCTGACGTAACCGTATTCTCTCCCTGCATATAAGGTTCAAATACGTAATCAGCCAGAAAACCGCCTAAAAGAATGCCCGCAGGAATCGTGCTGTACTGTATAGCATTTCTGACCGCAAATATTCTGCCCTGCATATTTTCCGGTACCATTCTGTAAAGGATTACATTCTGCGCCGCATTAATAAACGGAATCGGCAGACTTGCTGCTAATCCGGCAAACGACCATATCACAACATTTCTTCCCGCTCCCATCAGCAAATCGCCAAGCAGAAAAGAAAATGCTGCGGATAAATATATCGTTTTTATATTGTCTTTTGACATCTTTCCTGCCGAAACAATTACCCCGCCTATTATACCGCCAATACCCATAACTGCGCTCACAATCCCAAGCGTAAGACTGTCGTCTCCGCTTCTTGCGAGTATCATCGGAGATAATATATTTTCATACGTCAGTCTTGATAGAAAATTTATCAATGCCATTGTTATAACAATTACAAATATAGCCTTATTGCGAATTAGGAACTGATACCCCTCTTTACAGCCGGCGAACGCAGAAGTTTTATTTTCTTCCTTCACTTCGTCTTCCGGAATATGAATCACTAAAAGCAGTACCAGAAAGGCAAAAAGAAAGCTTCCTAAATCAATCATCAGTATAGCTTTGAGTCCGCTGATTGCAAATAGAAACGAGGCTATTACCGGGGTCAGTACGGATACCAGATTACCAGAAAACGAATTCATTCCGCTTACATTTGCAAGTTTCTCCTTTGGCACCATTTTCCCTATAGCCACGCTTGACGCCGGTGATTGAAAGGCATTCATGAAACCTATAACGCTGTTCACTATATAAATATGCCATATCTGCAGACCGCCAAAAATCCACATGGAGAAAATAAAGCAGGTACATACTGCGGCAATAGTATCCGATACCAACATTATCTTTTTCTTGCTATGTCTGTCAACGAAGGTTCCTGCAAACAAGCTTACTATAATGTACGGAACATAACTGCAAAATGACATCATTGAAACCGTAAACGCCGAATGATTCACCGTATACACCCACAGAATCAAAGCGAAACCCGTCATTGCGCTACCTAACTGCGATACAGACTGACTAAGCCAAAATACAATATATTTTTTAAATTTATTATCCATTGAATTATTCTCCTTATAGTTTTTATGTATTACTTATTACTTTTACTATAAGTACAAAATCCAATGTGGACGAATATTTTTATAATCTCTGTACAAGTTTCGTCCTGACATCAGACCTTGTACAGAGTAATACACTCAAATCAATAAACATATGACACAACATGGTGTGCACCTCCTTTTAAGGATAGTATATCATCTATATGCTTTTAATACAAACGCTTTGGAATCATCCTGTCGATTTTCTTATATCACTGATGGTACTAATCCATATTCCTTATAGAATTTATTCCTCTCTTCCTCGTTTATAAGCGCTATCCTAGCATCTTCTGCCCTGCCATCGTCAAAGAGCATATTTAGTAAGGTTGCCAGCAAATTTTCGCCTTCTCTTAGTCCTTCCTGCCTTCCTTCACTTCTTCCTTCTTGTCTGATTCTGTCTGCTATTTCACACATAATGTTTATTCCTTCCTTCTGTATCTTGAAATATTTTACTCGTTCTACTATTCTTGGAAAATTCTTGGTCTGATAATGAGGGTCTGAATCCTTGAAATAATCCAGGAGCTCATTAATTCCCGAATCTTCGGTGTAGTATTCCAGATTAAAACATATCTCATGTAATCCGTTATCAAGCGACATTGTAATGTCCTGTCCGTCTACTTTTCTCGGAAATTCATAATGTCCTCTTTTATCTCCTATGAAATCTTCCTTAGTTATGAATACAAGCGTCACATCAGGCAGCTCGCGATATGGCCTTCCTTTTTCCAGTATGCTCATGTCTATGCTTGACAGATAATATCGCATTCTCCTAAACGGCGCTTTTTCCTCATACATCTGTATTTCGACGCTGATAATGTTTCCGTCTGTGTCCTCTGCAATAATATCCAGCTCTACCGAATGATTTTCAAGGTTGCGGATGGCATATTTGGTCTTCACATTCTTAATGACGATCTTGTTGTCCTTCAACAGTATCCGGCATAACTCCTGACATGCTTCTCTGTCCTCAAATACCTTCCCTGCGAATAAGTCACTTGTTAAATTGAATTCTTCCGCCTGCTTTCTTTTTTCTTCATAAGTCTTTAGTATTGTTTCTTCATCCATGTTTATACCCCTGCCTTTCTCTTGGTTGTATTTTTGCAGGAGCGCTAAAATGACAGTACTATTAGAAATAGAATCTGAAAGTAATAGAAACTCAATTTCCTCTATTATATATAGTAATTTCAGATATCAATAACCAATCATTACAGCAGTCCTGCCAAACAAATTGAATCTCTGGCAGAACTGCCGGAATCATGTAACTACATAAGATGCTATAAAAGCATACTTAGCAGTTATCATGTATAAGAATCAAGATTTGTTTTATTTCGTATATAATATCATATAATGCTGAATAATGCAAGATGTATTAATACCTTCTCATAAAATTCTCAAAAAATACCAATGTCCGCTATATACTTTTTAATACAAACGCTTTTACCCATATAGTAGAAAAAACACGTTGATTATGATAAAATATCTAAGAAACCTTATGGATGCTAAGATGAGAAAGCGGAAGAAATCAGGAGGTCTATACTTATGAAAAAATCGAACCTGCTCATGAATTTGTCGGTATCATTAGGCATAGTATTGCTAATGCTCAGCGCCTGTATGCAGGCCGCACCTACTCAGCAGGTTTCTTCTGATTTGACTGATGGATATGTTTGGCATCAGATGGGTTTCCCCGAAAGCGATGCAGAAAAAAATGATTTTAATAAGGACATCTTTGAAATAACACCATTCAATATTAAAGTTGTCCTCCCCGATGGGTGGTTTACCGGAGAATTTGATTCCCAGACCGAATCCTATCTGTATAACGGTGTATGGTCTCGTATTGCAATCTATGATAAGGAAGGGAATTGTGTCGGTGCTGTCGGCTACAACATCTTTGAATCGGACGAAGAAAACGAGGGCGAACTGATGGCTGTTTATAATCAAATCGCTTTAGGAAATGACTATCAGTTCGATGTTAAAGGCAGCTACACAGTTGTCAAAAAGTCGGATACGGGTGAGACAGCTACAGTTGATGTGTACTATTCTCCCGTCCTTTATTATTCTTCGGATTCTGAAAGCGCCCCTAAGATAAACTTTGGAATTCTCTCCTATAACACCGACAAATCCGTTTATGTTGCTTTTGAATTTGATAGTTCTGTCACTGACGAAACTATTGCAAATATTGCCAACAGCATTGAGTTTATCGACTGAGGTTTATAGAAAAATCTGCAACATTATAATCCCGCCCAGAACCATCACCATAATTCCGCCTGTCTTTGCAATCAAACGTCCTCCATCGGACAGTTCTGCCCGTTCATACTGCCAGCCTCTTAAAAAGAAATGAGTTTTATCAGGAAACAGAAAACTTAAGACTCCCAAAACATATGACATCGTACCGATAAAAATAAACACTAAGGAACCCTTTGTATCCGTATCCCCCAATGAAAGCCTGCAAAAAATTTTACTCCACGCGATATCGGATACCGGAGAACGTTTTCCATTCACGGCAACCACAATATCAAACTGTCCAAAGGCCAGATCTTTTCCGTATGCATCGGACAGTGTTTCTCCATTCCAGATTCCTTCAATTATATTTCCGTCCTGAAAGGTAACACATACCTGTGTTCCGTTATTCCCCACTGCTGCACCCCATACCAGTGCCGCGTCATTTTTGATGCCGTCCCAAATCACCTCAAACCTTGTATCAGATCCTTCCTCATACATGCGGATTTCATCCTGCTGTCTACTATAATACCCCTGACCTCTACTGTATAAAAAGTCACCAGCCACATAAATTCCCTGCCGTAAATTAATCCAGCCGCTGAGTGCCGCCAAAATAACCCATACCGGTACAGCAACCCATAAAAATTTCTTTATCGCTGCTCTTTCCTGTTGCTCTATATAATTCGTATCATTAATTATCGTACACATACTCATCATCCCTCTGTATGTTTCGGTGACTTACCAATGAAAATTTTATCAATTCTTCCCTGAAAAATCAACATCATGAATTATCTTCTCATAAAATACCAATGTAAGCCTTTCGTTTATCACTTCTGTCTTACCTGTCTGTTGGTATCCCATTTTCTCATATAAATGACAGTTTTTTGATTCCTGCAAAATGGTATCCAATTCCCAATTTTTACTCCCATGTATTTCTTCGCATAGTCTGATTGCCTCTTGAGCAATACCTAGACCTTGAAATTCCGGCAATACAAATAGCGGGGAAATTCTCTTATTTATTCCTTCCTCTTTTTTGTCAACAATACGAATAGCGCCTACCTTCCGTACACCAGTACAGATAAAGTAGTAATATGTGAAATCCTGTTTTAAGCGTGTTTCTACTTTCTCTACACTTTCGTTTCCGGGACTTGTATCAAAGTCCTGGTATTTCTCTAACAGCTCTTTGAACGATTCAATCTGCATTGCATGTAATTCCTTTGCGTCGTCTACACTTGCTCTTAATAATTTTATTTCCATATGCATCCTTCCCAAACATAAAAATGCACCAAACATATAATATGTCCCGTGCATCTCTAAAACATCGGCTATTACAAGCATTTTTATAATTCAAACTTACATCTTCCGATTTATATGCACTGACATATCAGACCTACCTGCGTAACCATGTGCCAAATCGGAACACAATTACTTCTAAGTACGTCTGTAATACAGATACATATAATCCATTGTAAAATGTAAGTTCTGCATTT
>JAIDPH010000115.1 GCA_029062885.1 Lachnospiraceae bacterium | reverse complement strand
TCAAAAGACAATGTATGCTCTGATTCATAATTTTCTTTTATAAATTCAATTCCTTTAAATTGAAATAAGTACCGAAATGCTTCCTTTGCACTTAGATTATGTTTTCTGGCAAATTCATTTACACAGACTACTGTAAAATTAATCATTTTTTTTTGTTCACTCATATAAGAATCTCCAAATTAACTAAATAAACATATTCTGTAGCAATATTTTTATAATCAGCAATTCATCACACTTACGCTGGTGAAAGTTGATGAGGTGGTAACTTTTATCAATATATCGTATTAAGTATAACATATATATATTGAAATCTCAATCGAATTAAAACACCGCCTTACTGTCTCTTTTCTAACTCTCCGTCACCAATTTCCTAAATTCTGTTTCCAATGCTTTCCAGTCAGGATTTCTGTCATCTGCCATAGAATCAACCAACGCCTTGTAGTAAGACAGTTTTCCTTCAATATACTGGTTGATTTTCTCTATCTTCGGTGCTTTATCTGCCTCGGACATCTTAACTTTTTTCGCCAGCAAGTCCTCTACTGCGGCTTTCATATCGTCTTCCAACACCGCATTAACTAATTCGTCAAACAATACCGGCGGAGGACATTTCTTTTCTTCAATCCACTTACATGCAAGAATCGGACGAAGCACATAAAAATACTTTTTGTACTTCACCATGTCGTCCATCAGGTACTCATGATAATTCTTATTTGCAGTACCATAGTAGTGATATAATGACGGCTTGCAGGCAAAATAATTTTGAGCCACCTTACTGTATAGGTTTTTCCATGCATCAGTCGTATAATAAACTACCGGTGAATTGCTCCACTCGAATAATGTTGCATTGGATTTATGAAAATGCTGCAATGCTTTTTTCAAATCCCATCCGTTTATATCAAGCACCTCATTAAGCTCCCAGTCAATAAAATCCTTTGTATCTCTTAAAGATAAATAGAAATCCATATCCCTGACGTAAATAAATCTAACATCATAATCGCTGTCCGGAGAAGCAAAGCCCCACGCTCTGCTGCCTGATTCAATCACGTGTAAAACCTTAATATGCTCTTTTTCTTCAATCTCTTTAATTTTCAAAAGAACCAATTCTTCAACCGGTCCTTCAAATTCTTCATATTTCATCACGTACCACTCTTTCATTTATAATCATCACCAATTCCTGAACCTTTGACATATCAGGCTCTTCCGGTAAATCCGTATTCTCTGCTGCATAATGCAATTTCTTTTCAAAGTCAGACAACATATCGTAGAAGCTCTCATGGAAAGTTCCGTCTTCCTTCTGATATTTTCCAAATCGGATGTCCATGAGAAGGTCATGCTCTTTCTCTCTGTATGTATTTATCTCACCTTTTTCCAAAATATCCAACGCCATCATAAAAAGTCTTATAAGATGCATCGCATGCTTATTCAGATGTAAATCATCTTTCTTCTTATTACGCTTTCCAATCTTCTCATAATCCCGGACGACATTCGCCATTGTATTCCACATACATGAATAATCCCGCAGCGGATAATGTGTCAAGTTGGCATTAACAAATATTTCTGTTTCGAGCTCCGGATTCACTGCCTTATCAATAAAAATCTCCAGATTTCCATTCTCAAAATGCTTATAATGATTGTTAAAATCATGCATCGCATTCTTTACTGAATTGAAAATATGTTGCTCCTTTTCGCTCTGTGGAAATGTATCCCTGGCTAGAGCATTCTGTAGTCTGCGAAGCTGTGCATCTGCATATCCGCCAAAGGAATTGATTGCACGCTTTGATAAAAAAAGCTTTCTATTATCGAGAAGCATCTTTCCAATGTCATTAAGGTACAAGTAATGCTCCGGATTAAGTCCCAGAAGTTCTATCGTATTTGGATTGCAGCTTAGCAAAAGCGTAATTATTTTATTGAATGCATAGATTACCGTATCAGTATTCTCATCCACATACTGCTCAAACTGAGTAATCCCAATCAAATCAGATTTCTGATTCAGGGTAATACCCCTGATATCTATATCACTGCCCTCAATATTGGTGCCATAGGAATAGCTTCCTGCAAGACCTAGTAAAATTACATGTTTCCCAAGATGCTCATTGGTTTTGATAAAATCATATTCTGTTTGCTGTAGAATGGCTTTATAATCCAAATATCCCACTCCTATCTGTTCTATGTATAATAAAGATTCTATACCAACTTATCACAACTTTCCATCACCGTAAATACGACGATAGCATCGGAATAAACAAAGCCATTGAATATATAATGTAACACCGTCTTCATGTGCATGGGGCAGACCTGCCTGCTTTAATGCAATATCTACCTGCTTTTTGCTAAGAAAGCTATTCTTCCTGCCAAAGCCGTATTTCATTGAATGGGATACGAATTTTTTAAATGCCGCGCACTCGCTTTTGTTTAAGTCAGGAACCAGCTTCCTGGCAAAATGCACCATGACCGAATCTACCGACGGCATCGGATGAAAATCTTCCCTGCGGAAGTAATATACCACTTCCATTT
>JAIDPH010000114.1 GCA_029062885.1 Lachnospiraceae bacterium | reverse complement strand
TTTTTTATCAAACCCGATTAAATCCTCCCTGCCTGCTTTTATAAGCGCTTCTCGTACCAAATCATAGTTTTTCGGATCACGGTATTGGATCAGAGCACGCTGCATTGCCTTTTCATGCGGATTTCTGCATACATATACCTTCTTCCCGCTAATAGGATCTATTCCGGTATAATACATTACAGTAGATACCGTAGACGGCGTCGGATAAAAATCCTGCACCTGTTCAGGCTTACAACCGGTATCTCTCAAATATTCCGCCAGCTCAATCGCTTCCTTTAGGGAAGAACCCGGATGGGATGACATCAGATATGGTACAATAAACTGTTCTTTTTTAACCTTACTATTTATTTTATCATATTTTTTTACGAACTGCTCATAAACTGACCGCTCAGGCTTTCCCATTTTTGATAATACCGTATCCGAAATATGCTCAGGCGCTACCCTTAGCTGCCCGCTGACATGATATTTAAGCAGCTCCTTAAAAAACGTATCATCCTTATCTGCAAGCAGATAGTCAAACCTTATTCCAGAGCGGATAAATACCTTCTTTACCCCAGGTAAGCTGCGCAGTTTCCTAAGGAGCGCAAGATAATCCGTATGGTCTATATGCAAATTGGAACATGGCTTTGGAAAAAGACACTGCTTATTCCGGCAAACGCCTTTAGTCATTTGTTTCTCACATGACGGATGCCTGAAATTGGCAGTAGGACCGCCTACATCGTGTATATAGCCCTTAAAACCAGGGTCTTTTGTCATAAGTTCCGCTTCCCGCAGCAGTGACTCATGGCTTCTTGCCTGCACTATTCTGCCCTGATGAAAGGTAAGTGCACAGAAATTACAGCCTCCAAAGCAGCCTCTATTGCTTGAAAGTGAGAATTTCACCTCTGTAATCGCGGGAACACCGCCTTTTACCTCATACGACGGATGAAAAGTACGCATATAGGGAAGTTCGTGAACCGCATCCATCTCTTCTTGCGTCAGCGGTTTCTGTGGCGGATTCTGCACCACATATACCTGATGCGGATATTCTTCTATCAGACATCTTCCATTATATGAGTCGGTATTCTGATACTGTATGGCAAAGCTTTCAGCATATCGTTTAGGCTTATCTTTCATTTCCTCATAAGAAGGCAAAACTATTCCGTCATAAATTCCGGAAATATCCCTGCTCTTATATACAGTTCCGGATATAAAACCTATATCCTTAACATCAATACCGCTTGATAAAGCATCGGCTATTTCCACTATGGACTTTTCACCCATACCATAGGATATTATATCAGCCTGGCTGTCTAATAATATGGAACGTCTAAGAGCATCAGACCAATAATCATAATGTGCAAGCCTTCTTAAGCTTGCCTCGATACCACCGATAATAATAGGAACGTCTTTATATGTTTTGCGTATCAAATTGCCATAGACTATAACTGCACGGTCAGGCCGCTTATAAGCCTCTCCGCCCGGTGAATATGCATCGCTTGTCCTGTGTTTCTTGGAAACATAGTAGTGATTTACCATGGAATCCATATTTCCTGCAGAAACCAGGAAACCAAGTCTCGGTTTCCCAAGCACAGTGATGCTGTCATCATCCTTCCAGTCAGGCTGTGAGATAATACCAACACTGTAACCGTGCGCTTCCAGAACTCTACTGATGATTGCATGCCCAAAGGAAGGATGGTCTACATATGCGTCCCCTATGATATACACAAAATCAAGCTGCTTTATTCCCGCTCTTAGCATATCGGCTTTAGATATCGGTAAAAATCCCATTGTCCTACACAAGCTCCCTATAGTCATGAATATAGTAATCCGCAAGTTCTCTTTTCTCTTCATCCTGCATGACGGAAGCTTCGTCATATACAGCACACACTTTCATGCCGGCAGCTTTTCCCGCCATAATCCCATGAATGATATCTTCAAACACCAGGCAACGCTCAGGCATAACGTTAAGTTCTTCTGCTACAGCCAGATATATATCCGGCGCCGGCTTGCCTTTTAACCCATCCGTACCCGTCATGATACTGCCAAAATAACTGTCAATACCTTTTACAGCAACAAGGTTTTCCACCAGTTCTCTGGAGTTGCTTGTTGCAATTCCAAGTTTAATATTTTTTTTAATGCAAATGTCCAGGAAACTTAACGCTCCGTCTTTAAGCGTAACCTCATTGCTGTATTTATCCCATGCCATCTGATTCCAGTCAGCTTTTATCTGCTCGACTTCATCGGGAAGCTCAAAAGTTTCCTTGAAAAAAATAGCCGTTTCACTAAAGCTCATTCCTCCAATGCGGGAATGCAGGTCTTTAGGAGGCTTCATGCCAAACTTCCTAAGATATTCAACGTCTATTTCCTGCCACATCCATGTGGAATCAACAAGCGAACCGTCCAAATCAAATATAACAGCTTCTATTCCATCTAATCCGTCGAGTGACAATTTATCCTTGTGCATATCTGTTCATCCTTTTTTCATATACTTATACTGTCTATTACCATAGAAAGGAATTGAATATTATGCTGAAAAAAATATCCGATTCTTTCACGCGGCTTCTCTTCACGCTGCTTGCAATCTATCTGACGTATCTTCTTCTGCGCTATCCGGCCCTGTCTTTAGAATATGCGTCTACCGGTCTGTTTCTATGGTTCCGGAAAATGATTCCTACTTTACTGCCTTTTATGATTATATCAGGCATAATGGTCCGAATGAACCTTACCGAGCGTTTTGCTAAGTTTTTTCATCCGTTATTTCATATAATCTGGGGTACTTCCTTAAACGGTTCATATGTAATCTTGATGGGCATGCTCTGTGGATTCCCTATGGGTGCAAGGGTCATTGGCGAATTGTGTCACGCAGGTAAATTATCAGAAAAAGAAGGCGCATTTTTACTTGCTTTCTGTAATAATATAGGTCCGATATATTTTATCAGCTTCGTTATGAGCACGCTTTCCTTATCCGGTAATTATGTTCCATTTCTAATTATGTACGGGGTTCCGCTGTGCTATGGTGTTTTACTGCGTTTCTTTTCCGGATTTCATTCTGTCAGGGAAAATGCCGCTTTATGCCATATAAACAGCTCTCCTTCGCTTCTTATGGCTATAGATGATTCCATAATCTCAGGACTAATCGGCATAGGGAAACTGGGAGGATATATGATTCTTTTTAATCTTCTTAATATTATGCTGCTTCCTTTTTCCTCTCTGCCGGAAAATTTTCTGTCATTATGCAACTGTATACTTGAAATCACAAGCGGTATAAACCGAACCGGAATAAACGGTTTATATATGATTCTGATTCTGCTTCCTTTCGGCGGTCTGTCCTGCATGGCACAGACCTATAGCATGATTAAAGATACAGAACTTTCCGTTTCACATTATTTTATGCATAAATGCATACAGACGGCTATAACTGCAGCTATATATCTTTGCCTGCTTTGTTTTAACGCCTCTTCCGTTTATATCCCCTGAGAATAAGAACCATTGAAAATACCATGGCTACAATCAGGAATACACAGACCAAAGACACCTTAAGAAAATATGATATCGTGATCGGCTGCTCTTTGGTTTTATCATTATCAAAATCTAATGTAATCTCTATAATGTCATCTTTAGAAATAACACTGCCGGATGAAGCTTCGGAAGCGTTTTCTGTATTGCCTGCGGATTCTATATTTCCTGTTGTTTCCATATTCTCGTTGTTATCTGTATTTTCATTATTGCCGATATTTTCAAAATCATTTGTATCTTCGGCATTATCAGCGTCTTCAACGTCTTCCTCGATTGGTTTCTCTTCTTCATACGCCAAAGATGTCAGGTATAATGTATTGCTCGTAGTATAAAGGTCATATCCGTTATATGCGTTAACAGCAATCTGCGGGGTTATACCGGATGGCACATTAATCGTAAATTCAAACGTATCACGCTTTTTGTCAGGCCATCTTTGCAGTTCGGAGAATGTCTGACCACCGTCGTAGCTATATGTATAATAAAGCATTCCACTGTCATAATCAGTGGCGGAAAGCCTGAGCGTGACATCGCCGTTATCCGTATTTTGTTCAACCAATTCTATTACTCATACATCCTGCTCCGTTGAATCAGGCTTCATTTCCTGAGACGGCACATTCACCGAAATATTCTGATATCCGCTGTAATCTTTGCCAAGACTTGGTGAACGCAGTCCGTAATACCTCGCCACTGCCTCTGCGTCAAGCCGTCCGAAAGCTTCCAGCTTATCCTTATGGTCATAAAAAGGCTGGTCATTTTCCTGATCAAGATGACAATGTTCAATCAGCACGCATGGCATACCGTACTCTGTAGAATGACGTATAATACCATAATAATCAACCCCATCCTCATTCAGCCTTGTCTTAATCCCACGTGAATACATTCCCATTTCCTGCAGCAGCCCTATTTCAATAGAAGCGAAAGTATATCCCTTGCTATACTGCTCGCCAAATGCGGAAATCCAGGTTTCTGCTCCAAACAGCGTATGATTTGCTGACATGTTATAATGCAGACAGAACAAAAAGTCCGCATTAACACTTGCAGCAAAATCACATCGTTCCTGTAATGAAAGCTCCTCATCGCCTGTTCTGGTAAGATATACGGTAATCCCTTCATACTTTTCAAGTTCTGCCTTCATTGCCATTGCAGTTATTAGAGTTATTTCTTTTTCCGTATAGTCCTCATACTGGCCTCCCAGATTATCACCGCCATGCCCAGGATCAATCACAATAACAATGGGGTTTGTTTCATCGGCATAAACTGTAGCGCAGCTGTTTTTTGCCAGTCCGAATATGTCTGTAAAGACAAGAATTATTATTACAAAGGTCGTGAAAAATAATAAGCCGGCTTCAGTGCGAAACCAGCTTATTATGAACTTTTTACTCATATCAATTGCTCCCCTGAACCAAATCCAAATTAACTGATTCTTCGGTTTTTTCTGTTTTATTACTATATTCGGATTGATTCAGCATCTCTTCTACCTGCTGTGGTATCAATTCCGCACGATTTGCTTTTACTACCTCATTGTAATCGTTAATAGTATTAAAAAAGCTGTCATAATGCGCTGTAGTAGCGCTTAAAGCATTAGTCATCAAGTTTTCAAGATTCGCAAGCATTTCATCCAGATAATTCACGGCAGCTGCTCTTACACCATTGGCCTCCAACGTTGCATTATCAAGGATTTCCTGAGCCTGATGCGTCGCAAGCGTGACTACCTCGTTTGCCTGTGCATAAGCCTGCTGCATGATTTCGTGCTCGCTTATCAGTTCATTGGTATGTACTGTAGCTTCATTAATCAAGGCTTCTGCCTTAGCGCGAGCATCATTTAAGATTGCTTCCTTGTTTGTGAGCATCTTCTGATAATATTTTATCTCTTCCGGAGTTTTCATCCGAAGCTCACGCAGAAGCTCATCAATTTCTTCCTTATTTACGATAATATTCGTTTTAGAAAGAGGCTGATACCTGCAGTTATCAATATAGTCTTCAATCTCATCAATTAATTGTTCGATTTTACTGCTCATTACTACTCCTATCTTGTGTGGCCATATTTTTCATAAATTAGTTTTCCTACAAAATCCGGAACACATTGTGATATATCCCCGTTAAAGCTGGCAATTTCTTTAACACTTGAAGAACTTAAATAGGCATATTCAAGGCTTGTAGTTAAAAACATCGTATCCAGATCGCCGCCTGAAAGCTTCCTATTAGTCTGTGCAATCTGCAGTTCATATTCAAAATCCGTGATTGCACGCAACCCTCTGATTGCAACATGTACCCCTTTACGCTTCGCATAATCAATCAAAAGACCGCTGAAAGAATCTACCGTTACATTAGGAATATCTTTTGTCGCCTCTACTAACATTCTAACACGTTCTTCCACAGAAAACAATGGAGTCTTTACGTTATTGTTCAACACACTTACTATTAATTCATCGAAAATCTCCGATGCTCTTTTTATTACATCCAAATGTCCGTATGTAACAGGGTCAAAACTGCCTGGGTAAATTGCTGACTTCATATACATCTCCCTTTATATTATATCAATTTGCCAAAAAAGTCTTTATTTATTTTAAAAAAATCAAAATTTATTCACATTTTTTAAAAATACATGTTTGTTGGTCTTATAGCATTTTTCTTTAGTGATGACATATCCAAGTGACTGTGCATATGAAAAATCGGTTTCAAGAAGTGCCTCTACTACAATTAACGTATCTTCCGTAACATAAGGCATATCTTTTAAACGCTCCAAAACACGTTTTTCATATTCTTGACCATATGGCGGATCCATAAAAATGACATCTACTTCCTTTTCGTGTATGCCGCTTATGGCAACAAGGGCATCCTGCTTAAGTACCGTAGCATTCTCAGTAAATCTTGTAAATTTCAGATTATCCAGAATACAGGCAATTGCATCTTTATGAAGCTCGACAAAATATGCCCTCTCTGCCCCTCTGCTCAGCGCCTCAATGCCTATACCGCCGCTTCCGCTGAATAAATCAATAAAAACCGCACCCTGTAAATATGGCTGTAACATATTAAAAAGAGTCTCTTTAATACGGTCGGTAGTCGGTCTGGTATCCAGTCCTTCGGGTGTTTTCAATTTAAGGCTTCTTGCCTTGCCTGCTATTACTCGCATAATCCTATCCTCAAACGCGTATTTTAGTTCCTTTGCTGTCCCTGCTTCCGAGTTTCAGCTTATTAAGTTCAACTGTTTTACCTCTATATTCTATAGAAGTATCGTCAGTATTCCGTGTATAATAAACCTCTTCCAGATTATCACTTGCTCCCAGTTTCATTCCGCGTACGCCTATAGCGCCTTTCTTCTTTTCAGGAATATCAGCTATTGGAAATCTTAAGAAGAACCCGTCCTTAGACTGTAATATTATATTACTTTGTTCCTTAAGCGCCACAACGCTTACTACTTCATCACCGTCCGCAAGCTTAGTAGCCGCCACTGTCCTTTTCGCCACATCAAACTCTCCGCCGTCAACTACTTTCAGCATTGCATATTTCGTTGCAAAAATCATCCTGTACAGATTCAAATCTGTCTGACTTGCCACATAAATAACGCTCTCTTTAGATGAATCATAATTACTGATATTATCGATTGGAACTCCCTTATCTCTCAGCTTACCAAACGGAATATCTGATACCTTAATCGTATGAAGCTGTCCCATATTAGTGAACAGGCAGACTTTTCCTGTATTTTTGCATTGGAATGCATATTTGTTTTCGGAAATAACCGTATCTTTATTTCTCTCATATGTCTGCATATCGATTGTTCTGGCATATCCGAATCTGTCCATCATGAATATGATGTCCATCTCTTCAGCCTTTTTCTCTATATAAACCGCTTCTTCGGCATTGGTGATTTCCGTTCTGCGCTTTTTGCCGTAAGCATCCTTAATAGCGTCAAGCTCATTGATAATGACCTGTGCCATGGAATCGCGCCTTGCTAAAATATCTTCATAGCGGTAAATATTTGCCATAGTATCCTCATGCTCGTTTATAAGAGCCTCGAGTTCGAGACCGATCAACTTATATAAGCGCATTTCCAAAATGGCGTTTGCCTGTTTCTCCGAAAACATAAGCTGTGCTGCCATTATTTTTGACTCTTTTGTCTTAAACTTGATTCCGTCAGTCTTTCCTTCGACAAGACATGCTTTCGCCATATTCCTGTCTCTTGAACCGCGAAGAATCTCTATAATTAAATCTATGACATTGCAGGCTTTTATCAGCCCTTCCTGAATCTCTTTTTTCTCCAGTTCTTTCTCTAACAGGTTCTTATATTTTCTGGTAGTAACTTCAAACTGGAAATCCACGCTTGCCTTGATTACCTGCTTAAGACCCATGGTTTCCGGTCTGCCGTTTGCAATCGCCAGCATATTAACGCCAAAAGTATCTTCAAGTCTCGTCTTTTTATAAAGCAGATTCTTGAAATTCTCTACGTCGGTATCCTTACGCAGTTCAATCACTATGCGGATACCTTCTTTCGATGACTGATTGGTAATATCAACAATATCCTGTGTCTTCTTTGTCTCCGCAAGGGCCGCAACGTCCATCAGGAATTTGCCTATATTGACGCCTATCATCGTATATGGGATTTCCGTAATAACCAGATTTATATGCCCGCCTTTTGTTTTCTCCACTTCCACTTTCCCACGGATTTTGATTTTACCCATTCCCGTTTCGTATATTTCCAATAGGTCATCCTTATTAACGACGATTCCGCCTGTCGGAAAATCAGGTCCCTTTACATAACGCATCAGTTCTTTAGTGGTAATATTTTCATTCTGCATATAAGCTTTTGTTGCATTGACTACCTCGGTCAGGTTGTGTGGAGGTATATTGGTAGCCATACCGACTGCAATACCTTCCGAACCGTTTATCAGCAGATTAGGAATTTTGACAGGCAGTACGCTGGGCTCTTTCTCCGTTTCGTCAAAGTTGGGCTGAAAATCCACCACATCCTTATCCAAATCGGCAAGAAAAGCTTCCTGAGTAATCTTCTCAAGCCTTGCCTCCGTATAACGCATGGCAGCGGCTCCGTCTCCCTCGATATTTCCGAAGTTTCCGTGTCCGTCGATAAGCGGCAGCCCTTTCTTAAAGTCCTGCGTCATAACCACCAGTGCATCATAAATAGAGCTGTCGCCGTGGGGATGATACTTACCCATAGTATCTCCGACTATACGTGCCGATTTACGATACGGTCTGTCATAGCGGATTCCAAGCTCATACATATCATAAAGAGTTCTACGCTGTACGGGTTTAAGTCCGTCCCGCACATCCGGCAGCGCTCTTGCGATAATAACGCTCATTGCATAATCTATAAAGGATTTTTGCATAACCTCGGAATATTCGGTTTTTATAATTCTGTCGTCCATAAAAATCTCCTATCTTTGAAGCATATCTTTAACTGCTCCATATATCATTAAACTCCTGTTCAGTTATCAGATATGCCGTGTAATTACCTAAAGCATTAATGGCTTCCACTGTCGGAACCGGGTCATATATGCCTTATTTGATGTACTCATAACGTTTTCCCTTTGAGAATACCGATTTCCATATCGCACAAACCGCCATTATGAAAAGTATGAGCAACGCTATGCCTATTGCTAACATCGGAAGCAGAATGGTAAATACCGATATCCCATGTCCATGAACATCCGCGGTTTTTCCTTCCGTCAGACATCTAACTCCGCCTCCTGCGCATGGCGGTAGATAAACTCCTTACGCGGCGGCACTTCAGTTCCCATGAGCATTTCCGTCATTTCTGACGCCATACGGGCATCTTCTATCTCCACAAGTTTTAACATTCTTGTTTCAGGGTCTAATGTAGTCTCCCAAAGCTGTTGCGCATCCATCTCACCCAGACCTTTGTAACGCTGCAACGTGAATGGCCCCTTGTGGCTCTTGCGGTATTTTTCCAATGCTTTATCATCATAAAGATATTCTTCTTTTCCTTTGGACGGCATCGCCTTATACAGGGGAGGCATTGCAATATAAATATGCCCCTCATATATAAGCTCCGGCATGAACCTATAAAATAAAGTAAGCAAAAGATTTGAAATATGCGCACCATCCACATCGGCATCAGCCATTATTATAATCTTATCATATCGCAGTTTGGATATATCAAAATCATTTCCATATCCTTCCGAAAATCCACAGCCAAATGCATATATCATTGTCTTAATCTCTGCATTGGCAAGCACCTTATCGATGCTCGCCTTCTCTACATTCAGGATTTTACCGCGAATCGGCAGTATTGCCTGAAACATACGGTTTCTTGCGGTTTTCGCGCTTCCTCCCGCCGAATCACCCTCTACGATAAAGATTTCGCATTTAGAAGGGTCTTTGGACTCACAATTTGCAAGCTTTCCATTGGAATCAAAGGAAAACTTCTGCTTTGTAAGCATATTGGTTTTGGCTTTTTCTTCCGCCTTACGAATCTTTGCGGCCTTCTCGGCACAACCGATAATACTTTTTAGGGCTTCCAGATTTCTGTCAAAATATCTGACGATTTCATCCCCCGCTACCTTGCTGACTACCTTGGCGGCATCCTGATTATCTAACTTTGTCTTAGTCTGCCCTTCAAATCTTGGGTCAGGATGCTTGATAGATACAACCGCCGTCATTCCGTTCCTGACATCAGCTCCGGTAAAATTAATATCCTTATCCTTAAGTATATTCAATTCTCTTGCATAGGTATTGACTATGTTGGTAAACGCAGTTTTAAAACCCGTCAGATGCGTTCCGCCCTCTGCGTTATATATATTATTACAAAATCCGAGTACATTTTCATGAAATTCATTTACATACTGAAAAGCCACCTCTACGGTGATGTTTTCTGATTCTCCCTGAACATAAACGACTTCGCTGATTGTTTCTTTGGTTTTGTTCATATCCTTAATAAAACCGACAATGCCTTCCGGTTCATGATATTCGATGCATTCCGGATCTTCTTTTCTTTTATCTTCAAATACGATAGTCAGATTGGGATTAAGATATGCTGTCTCATGCAGACGGCTCTTTACGTCATCTTCTTTAAATCTGGTTTTGTCAAAAATCGTATCATCAGGAAGAAACGTTATCTTGGTTCCTGTTTCCTTCGTCTTTCCAATCACGGGGAGCAATCCGTTCTTTAATTCCATCGCGGGAATACCGCGCTCATATTTGTCCTCGTAGATACAGCCGCCGGTTTTCACCTGAACATGCAGCCATGTAGACAACGCGTTGACAACCGATGAACCTACGCCATGCAGACCACCGCTTGTCTTATATGCTTCATTATCAAATTTACCTCCGGCATGGAGTGTCGTAAATACAAGACGCTCAGCGCTGATGCCCTTTTCATGCATACCAACGGGAATACCGCGCCCGTTATCCTCCACGGTAGCGGAACCGTCAGCCTCCAAAGTGACCCGTATCGTATCGCAATATCCCGCCAGATGCTCGTCTACCGCATTATCTACTATTTCATATATCAAATGATTCAGACCTTTAGTGGAAACGCTTCCGATATACATACCCGGTCTGACCCTGACCGCTTCCAAGCCTTCCAGAACGGTAATGCTCGAGGCGTCATATTTGATTTCTTTTGCCATTTTAATCCCTCATTTTCCAGTATATAGCATTCGTGAACATTTTATCATATGAATCGGAAAATTGTAAAGTGTGAATATTATTGTCCGGAAACCTCTGAAACCTCATACAGATATTCCCTCCCCCGTTTACCAATTCGGTCAATAAGCTTCATGCTGTACAAAATATGCAGGGTTATCTGTGCAAGTTCGTGATGAATATGTGCGGCTTTCGCAAATTCTTTTACCGTAAATGCATTTTCAAGCTCTATTGGAATCACTTGAATAAAATCTTCTTTCCGTTCAATGATAATTTCATCATGTAATTCAAGCGGCATTCTGTCATAGCGTGTCCCTCTTTTTCTCCATGTCTTATCTTTTGCATCACGCACCCTGTATTCATCCACATCAATTAACGGGAATGCAAAGGACAGATTGGGGTGTGTTAAGTATTTTTTTATTTTATATAATTCCGGAAACGCACTGTAAATGCTGCCTGTTATAGGTGATTTACGTCTTGGAGAAAGTTCTCCGCTCTGCTTGTCCATCCATACGAGCCACCGGTTGTGTGGAATCGGAAATACTACCATAACCTTATATAATGGCAGAAATGTTTCCAATTTATCCCGCAGACGATTGAAATTACCGTTCTGAATCTCTATAATCCGACTGCCGGTATAAATATCCGCAATAAATCCTTCAATCGGCACTTCATGATAGTCAGGATTCTGTTCATAATATAATTTCATCACCGAATGTACAGTCTTTTCCTGCAAAGTTCCAAAACCATGCTGCTCATACCGTCCAAGCAGGACTTTTACCTTTGCCTGTTCAAATACTTCCTTATCCATTTTGTATCTCTCCGCCCGATTCTTTCCTTGTATTACCATATATTATATCGAACTAACAAGGTTATGACAATTCTATTTATTTTTTCATTTACTTTATCAACGTTTTACTATATAATGTTGATATAATTTGTTTTAAAAAAACACTATTCTACAAAATTATACAGAAAAATAGAATTATGATAAGTTATTTTCTTAAGTATAAATCATAATTTTAAAAAATATTAAGGGTTTATAAAATGAAAAAATTTTCAGAAATTAAAGAATATGTAAAAACCAATCTGCCTAATGACAGGTTTAAATACAGCATTATAATAGGCGCCATTGCATCAGTTCACGTATTTCTTGTTCTGCTTTTTATTTTGCTACGTGTTTTGCCACTTGTCATCTTTAACATTTGCAGCGTGGCTGCATACGCATATTGTCTCAACGCTATCAAGATTGAGACAGATAAAAATCTTATAAAATTCTTCTATATTACTTACTTTGAAATTATTCTGCATTCCATTTTTGCAACCATTCTCGTCGGCTGGCGCTTCGGATTTCCACAGTATATATCCGGGCTCATTCCGTTTGGTTTTTATATTTGCGTAACTTTATTAAATTGCAGTACAAAGAAAAAATATTTCATTGCCATTTCATTTGGTCTATTTGCTGCATTTTCCTATATTGGCTGCCGCATAATCTCAACATATGCAGGCTCCGTTTACCAATTAAATGTACCGACAATCGTTGAACTTCTGATTTATATTTTTAATGCTGTCTGTAATTTTACGTTTCTATTCATGGTTACGCTTATTTTCATTATAGATATGCAGTTGTCGGCTAACAAACTGACTGACCAAAATGCCATCTTAGACAAAATGGCAAGCGTCGATCCGCTGACCGGTTTATATAACCGCCGCAGTATGCAGGCATTTTTCGACCATGCGATTGAATCCGAAGAACCTTTCTGTCTGGTTATGTGCGATATTGACGACTTCAAGAAATGTAATGACAATTATGGTCATGACTTCGGAGATATAGTATTAAAAGAAGTTACCCATATTATCCATGAGTTAGAAACTGAGCATGGCTATGTATGCCGTTGGGGTGGTGAAGAAATTCTGATTTTAAGCACTGAGAATCTGGATACGACATGTAAGATTGCGGAAAATATCCGCAGAAATGTAGAAAGCCACAATTTCCTTTACAACGGAAAGATTATCCACTGTACCCTTACTATCGGAGTTGCCTCACATAAGCAAGGCAATACTATTGCAGACACAATTATGCATGCCGATAACAGATTATACTATGGTAAAAAGAACGGCAAAAACAGGGTTGTCACTCCATATGATGCAGCATAAGCTCATATGGAGTTTTTTATAGCCTCTTCGTATTCCTGTCTCCCCGTAGAATCCTTTCCCTGTCGGATGCATTTATCTCTACCATTTTTCCATTCCTGTCATAATATGTCAGAAGAGTTGAATTCATAGCGACTGACTTCTTTCCGTTATCCGTAAGTAAACTTATAACCTGATTTAAATCGCCCTTACGAAGATAAGGCTGTATTTCGCGGTCCAGTCGTTCTTCATTCATTTTCTGAACCGCCGCCCTATCCAGCTCAGCCTCAACCGTGTCCTGTATATCAT
>JAIDPH010000113.1 GCA_029062885.1 Lachnospiraceae bacterium | reverse complement strand
ATAAGAATTGTCATATCTTGATTCTTACCAAAAAAGAGGTATTTTTTTCCAAAGACACAAACTATTTTACACTACCATCATTTTCCACAAAACTGATTTTTGCTCTAGTCCGAACTGTAGTATTTTCCATAAGGAATCGACCGCATCGGGACCATATGACTGCATATATGAGATATGCATATAAACTGCTCCCTGCCACAGGAGGTCGTATTCTTTTTCTGGAATCTGCACTGTTTCATAATAGCCTTTCAAAAAGCCAGTACCAGATCAAATCGGTAGGATAGCTGCATATCCTCCGTATGTATCAGGCGTCTGTCATACTTTTCAAAATCGGGAAGATAGTCAAGCAGCATATCAAACGAAGCCTTAAAAGGTTTCTCACTAAACCAACTGAAAAAACGTTGTTTATTTTCATTCAGTGCTGATGGGAAGGAATATTCTTCCAAGGAATGCAGCATTTTTGCCTAATTCATCCTCTGGCGTCTCATGCATCGGGCGCCCTTCAATAAATTCTATCAGGTAAAACCAATAGCCGTCTTTGTTCAGATAATAATCTTGAGTACTGCATTTGGTAGGAAAGATTTGTGGCGCGATTCCTTTCTGATTCCCCAAGAAATGATGCGCAAGCACATTTCCGCATATTGTTTGTTCTTCCCGTGATTCTCCATCTCTTGTATCAGGGATTCCTTTGAGAATATAGTGTATGTTTACATCGCTGATTTCTGCCACAATTCTTGGAGAATCAGGGTGAAAGTATTTAGTGATTTTGGCATCAGAAAATCCCCAATATTTCAATATTTCATTTAAATTTATGCTTTGCGGATCATGCATGCTTGACTACTCCTTTTTCTCATCATTTATTACATTCTTATTTAGTACACTTATCTTTATTATAGAAAAATACTGACAAAATGGCAATAGGACTGAGTTTTCCAGGCTTTTAAACATAAGTGTTGATGATAAAACTTCGGCGATTTCGCCAACTCCATTGTAATAGACGTTGTGAAATGATAGAATGAAAGCAACAAATCGGAAGTTATGGAGATACAAAATGATTGAATTATATAAGCCAACGATAGATGAATTGGGATTTAGAGAAAGCCTTATGGCTGATGAAAAAACTATGTCCTACAACCATGCTTGGGGAGGGGCCATTCCATTCCATAAAACTGAATGGGAGAAATGGTATCATCGTTGGTTTGAAGGTTCTGCATTTCAACGCTTTTATCGTTATTTATATGATTCCAAGAATAAAAACTTTGTGGGAGAGGTTGCGTATCATTATGACGAGAAAAGGAAAATTCATATTTGTGATGTGATTGTCTTAGCAAAATATAGGAACATGGGATTTGGAACAACAGGTATTAGATTGCTTTGTGATGCGGCAAAAGAAAATGGTGTTTCGATGCTTTATGATGACATTGCGGCAGATAATCCGTCGTATAAGTTATTTCTAAAAAATGGATTTGAGATTGACTATCAGGACGATACCGTAGTAATGGTCAAAAAGACTTTAGTAAATAAACTTTAAGGTTATGAAAGCATAATTATTAGAAAATTTTTGCAGGTAAAATATGGAATTAAGATAGGAAGAGCATATGAAGAGTGATGAGATAATTGAAAGTAATAAGGCATATTGGAATGACCATGCAGATTTGTGGTTTGGGACAACGGCATTGCCGGAATACGGAGTACGGTTTCCGACAGAAGATGATTTGCATTTATTTGGTGATGTTACAGGTAAGAAAATGTTGGAGATATGCTGCGGCAGTGGACATTCTTTGAAATATAATGCAGAAAAAGGCGCAGGAGAGTTGTGGGGCGTTGATTTATCGCAAAAGCAGCTTGATAATGCGGCTAAACTTTTGAAAGATAGCGGATGTTCGGCAAAGCTTATATGTTCGAAAATGGAAGATGAACTTGATGTGCCAAAGGACTATTTTGATTATGTATATTCCATATATGGCATTGGCTGGACTACGGACTTGCAGGGAACATTTGATAAGATTGCATCTTACTTGAAAAAAGATGGTATCTTTATATTTAGCTGGCATCATACATTGAATTATTGTGTTGCGTGGTCATGTGATGAACGTAGAGACGTTTTTGAGGACGATAAGCTGGTAATGACAAAAAGTTATTATGATGAGTCTTATTTTAAAATGCCGGTACATGATAGTGAAATAGTCTTGTGTAATAGAAAGATATCGACATATATTAACGCTTTGGCTAAAGCAGGTTTTGCAATAGAGCAGTTTATAGAAGAAACAGATGAGGAATCATTAAATGCAACGGGAGAAGTTGACCCTAAAACCAGGAAAGCAAAAATGATGCCTATTTCATTTTGCATAAAGGCAAGGAAGCTTTAGAAGTACCCAGAATAACTTGGGTGAAATGATTATGTGGCAGTTCGCAGTAATAAGCGGATTGCCATATTTTTATGGCGAAACAGGTGTTTATGTGGTAATATATAGGAGCAAAGATAAAAACACAACGCAAGGTAATCTTGCAGAACCGGTAGGTAGTCCGGTCGCACCATTCTGGTGTAAGTAACCCTCCCTCCTTAGGGTCGTCCATTCTTTGTTTACCACAATTAATTTAAGGAGGAATTGTCAATGGACAAAATCAACAAGTTGATTTCAGCTTCGGGAAAGCTGACAGTATTTTTTGAAGAGCCTTTTTGGGTGGGAGTGTTTGAATGTATATCTGACAGAAGACTATCTGTGTGTAAGGTTACTTTTGGGGCAGAACCAAAAGACTATGAGATATATGATTTCATTTTAAAAAATTACTATCGGCTGCGATTTAGTCCGGCTGTGGCAACTGATGTAAAAGAAGCTGGCTGTAATCCTAAAAGGATACAGCGCGAAGTGCGGAAACAGGTGCAGAATATTGGGATAGGAACAAAATCGCAATTGGCTTTGAAATTACAGCAGGAGCAGTTGAAAACTGAACGCAAGGCTGTGAGCCGGGAACAACGGGAAGCAGAGAAACAGCGGCAGTTTGAACTGAAACAGCAGAAAAGGAAAGAGAAGCATAGGGGCAGGTGATGCCTGTTCCGAGTGCCTTGAATTGCAACTTAGTCAAAGTGACCAAGTTGAGGAACGATTTATTATAATTTTACATTGATATAAAAAGCAGTCTTTTTGGTATATAATAATCTAAAGAGAAGAGGATTTCCTTATCATAAAGATTATAGAGAAGAAAGGGACGATGCCATTTGAAACATCATAAGAATAAAGAGAATTTAAATGATTTAGGAATGGCGAAAAAGAGAGATCATAAAATTATGATTACGGATGCAGCCATCAGGAAAGTTCCGCGAGTAAAATATAAGAATATACCAGAAAGCCAATATAGTACTATTCAGGAACTGGCAAGAAATGTTTTGCGTATTTCAAAAAATGAAAACAATTCAAATGAAGTCGCAATAACATATGGCATGGACAGTGTGGATCGTATTCAAAAAGGTGAGGAGTATATTGGAGTGGCATTGGGGAGTGAGCATGGAGTTGACCCGATAAGTAATACAACCGCATATCATTTGGTATCATCTGCAGAAGAGTGTATTGTTATTGTGTTGCATAACCATCCATCATTATCGGATTTCTCATTGTCGGATGTACAGTTTCTACTGCAGTATGCAAGTGTTAAGATGATGGTGGTTGTTACTAATCTTGGAAGTATATCATATCTTGTGAAAGGAAAAGGATATGCTTACGATAAAGCAGTCGCATTGTTTAATGAGGCAGTCGGCTCAAACAATGAAGCTAAAGATTTGAAAGGTTTGCAGAAAGCAGCAGATCGTTTCCTGAAGAATTGTAATATGGTTGGTATTGATTATGATAATCGATAGGAAGGAGACAGTCATGGAAGAACATGTAATTTTAAGTGAACGGTTAGAAGACCAACTTAAAGCAGTTGAGTGGGCAAAGGCGGAGCAAAAAAGACTTCTGAAAGAAAAAGGTGAGCGTATATCAAAGGAACTTATGGAGACAATGACTCCATTTATTTTGAACCAACAAAAAAAAGCGTTTGAATAGTGTCTACCCAAAATTACCTGAAGAGGAATGTATAATGGATAATCTGAAATGTAGGGCATGGCGATTGCCATGTTCTTTTTTTGTGGTAAAGTGTACGATGCAGTGATATAATCAAAGATAATAATCGAAGTTTACTTATAATGATAATCGAATGAACTTACCCCATATATTTGGCTTGTAAGTAATATAAAAGAAAGGTGAAAATATATGGATAAGTTATTGATAATTGATGGCAGCAATTTGCTTTTTCAAATGTTTTATGGTATGCCGGACAGGATTGTTAATAGTCAAGGAAAAGCGATACAAGGAACTCTTGGGTTTGTAGGAGCATTGTTAAAGATAATAAGAAAGGTTGAACCTACACATATTCTTGTTGTATTCGATGGAGAACACGAAAACAGTCGTTGTGAAATAGATGCTGATTATAAAGCGAATAGAATTGACTATAGTATGGTCGATGAAGAAGAAAATCCGTTTTCACAATTGCCGGATGTTTATAAAGCATTAGATTATTTGGGCATTAAATACATAGAAACAACCGATTGTGAAGCAGATGATATGATAACTAGTTATGCATTGTCCTTTTGCGATGACACTAATATTGTTATAAGTTCTTTTGATAGCGATTTCTTTCAGTTGATTAGTGAACGTGTTTCAATATTAAGATATCGTGGTGATAAAACGATGATATATTCATCTCAATACATTATTGATAAATATGGTATTTATCCCAGTCAGTATGCGTATTTTAAATCTCTGGTAGGCGATACTGCGGACAATATAAAAGGGGCAGAAAAAATTGGTATTAAAACGGCAGCTTCGCTTTTAAAAGAATATGGAACATTGGAAAATATCATTAGTAATGCCGAAAATATAGATAAGCCGTCTATAAAAAAATCAATACTAGAAAACACAGACAGAATTAGAAAAAATTATGAATTGATAAAGCTGGAGAATAATCAGCTTTTGGCATACGATAAATGCGATTTGGAATTTATGAATCCAAGTATAACAACGACAGAAGTTTTGAAAGGGATAGGCATAAAATGATTTTTACCATTAAAATCTGGTTTGCCTCTCCGTAGTAGTTCTATTTATAGTGAAGGAGGAAATAATTATGCCATTTACTGAAATATGTATTTATCAGGTCAAGCCTCAAAAGGTAGAAGAGTTTGAAACCCTGATGCTTGAAGTTAAAAGCTTTTTGGAAAAACAGGAGGGACTTCTCATGCTTCGATTTATCAAAAGAGGATATCACATAGATATGGAGCAGATTAAAGAAGGGCTTCCCCCACTTAAAATCACTAGAGTTGTAAAAAGTGTCAAATATATGCTTTATTGGGAATTTGATACGAAAGAAAACTACGGATTAGCCCAGAAAAACCTTTACGAAAGTTATTGGAAGTCAATTGAAAAGTGCTTAATAGTTCCACATGATAAATATTTAGGAGAAGTGTTGTTTTGATGAAATTTGAACAAATATATAAATCCCAGATTAAAGAAAAAGTTGTACGTAAAATCTTAGGAGCATTACCCGATTGGTTTGGAATTGAGGAAGCCAGAGAGCAGTATATTAAGGAGAGCGCAGAACAGATATGCATTGGGGCAATTGATAATGAAGAATATGTCGGATTTCTGTGTCTGAAAGAGACCGGAAAAGATACTTTAGAACTTGCGGTAATGGGAGTTTTGAAAGAGTATCACAGGCAGGGCATAGGTCGAAAAATGTTTATGATTGCAAAAGATATTGCCCACGAAAAAGGATACTCATTTTTACAGGTAAAGACAGTGCAGATGGGCAGATATGCGGATTATGATGATACGAACAGGTTTTATATAAGCCTTGGCTTCAAAGAATTTGAAGTGTTTCCGACACTGTGGGATGAGGCAAACCCGTGTCAGATATATGTGATGTCGGTAGAGGCATAAATGAAATTACAGGAAGTGATTACTAAAGAACAAATTTCATTATTTAATACATTAGAAGAGTGGGAGGCAGATTATGACAAAAGTATACTTTGTACGTCACGCTCAGCCGGAACATGCCTGGGAGGAAGACAGAACAAGGCCATTGACAGAAGAAGGTAAAAACGATTCAAAAATTGTGCTTGATTTTTTCAAAGATAAGAAGATTGATGTGTTTTATTGCAGTCCTTACAAGCGGAGCATAGAAACTATTGCAGATGCGGCGGCTTTTTTTGGAAAAGAGATAATAACAGATGAAAACCTGCGAGAACGGGAAAAGGGTCCTGACGGTAATAATCACGGCATGTTTCAAAAGCGCTGGGCTGACCATGATTATCATGAAGACGGCGGAGAATCTATTGCCATGGTTCAGAAACGCAACATAGAGGCTTTAAATAAAATTTTGTCTGATAATCCCGATAAGGAAATTGTTGTAGGAACTCATGGGACGGCGCTCAGTTCAATATTGAACTTTTATGACAGCAGTTTTGACTGTGATGATTTCCTGAGAATTATTGATTGGATGCCATACATAATAGAACTTGATTTTGAAGGAAATAAACTGATTGGAAAGTATGAGCATTGCCATGTGGAAAAGGAATTCAAGGGCAGTCAGCGTGCGGATAAGAAATAAAGAAAGAGAGAAAAGATGAGTACAGGAAAAATACTTACAAAAATTGAAGAAAACGTATCAAAAGTAATTATCGGTAAAAATGAGGTGACAAGACTGTTGCTTGCCGCTGTCGCGGCAGGCGGGCATGTTCTTTTGGAGGACGTTCCGGGAACGGGAAAGACAGTGCTTGCAAAGGCGCTTGCGAAGTCTATGGGCTGTAAGTTTGACAGGGTACAGTTTACGCCTGACTTGCTTCCAAGTGATGTGACGGGACTGTCGTTTTTTAATCAGGAGAAAGCAGTGTTTACATTTAAGGAAGGTCCTGTGTTTACAAACATTTTGCTGGCGGATGAGATAAACAGAGCTACGCCGAGAACACAGTCAAGTCTTCTTGAATGTATGGCGGAAGGGCAGGTGACCGTGGACGGAGAGACGCGGATTTTAGATTCTCCCTTTTTTGTCATAGCTACGCAGAATCCGGTGGAGACAATCGGTTGCTTTCCTCTTCCCGAAGCGCAGCTTGACCGCTTTATCATGAAGATTCGTATGGGAGGTCTGACGGTGAGTGAAGAACGTCAGATGATAGACCGCTTTATCAATGCAGAGCCGCTTGCCGAGATAGGACCGGTATGCAGTGCGGAGGATATCAGGGAATTGCAGAACGCATGCCGTCAGGTATATGTACATGCTGATTTGCGTGACTATATTGTTGCATTGGTACAGGAAACCAGAAAAAATAATGTGGGTGTGAGTCCGAGAGGAACACTTGCGTTATTGCGCGCATCACAGGGCTATGCGCTCGTACAGGAACGGGAGTACGTGGTACCTGAGGATATTAAGGAAGTGGCGCACTGCGTATTGTGCCATAGGCTTATTGGCGAATTTGATGAGTCACAAAAAGTAGCCGTTGTTACGAAAATTTTAAACAGTGTTGAACTGCCAACAGAGGACTGGTCAAAAAGATGATACTATTTTTATTGCTTGGGATTCTGATAGTGGGCGTACTATGGGAGAACTATTATAGATTCCAGTGGTCAAAAAATGTTTTGGTGAATTTGTGGTTTGAGTCTGCTTACGTTTATGCAGGGCAGGAGACAAAACTTTATGAGGTTATTGAGAACAGAAAGGGCATACCTGTCCCTGTTCTTGAAGTGGGATTTCGCACCAAAAAAGAACTTGACTTTACGAATGCTGACAATACCAATGTCAGTGATTATATTTATAAAAGGGATGTTTATGCGATACTGGGCAGACAGAAGATTACGCGGGAAATTCCTGTAAAATGTAAAAAGCGCGGCAGATATACGATAAGTGATGCGGAAATCATAACGCATACCCTGCTTTATGGAAAGTACTATAAAAAAGGGATAGAAACTCCAGCAGAAATATATGTGTACCCTAAAATGACAAATGTGTCAGAAACGATAACAGTATGTGAGCAGATGTTGGGAACGCTTCAATGTGTGAAGCGGCTCTACGAAGACCCGTTTGCTTTTCGTACGATAAGAAGCTACACGACAGATGACCCGATGAAGACAATCAACTGGAAAGCGAGCGCCAAGACAGGTTCATTGATGGTCAATACCTATGACTCCGTACAGTCCCAAAAAGCGATGATTTTTCTTGATGTGGAGGACACAGGTATAATAAAGCGCGAGGAGCTCGTAGAAGAAAGTATAGCTATGGCGGCGACTCTGGTCAGAAAGCTTCTTGGGCAGAGCATTGAGGTTGGCTTTGCTTACAATGGTGACGGGCAGATAATGATGCCGACGAATAGCAAAAGTGCACTGACCGGACTTGAGCGTATGCTTGCAGAATATAATCCTGAAACAAAAAATAAGGATTTTGAACAGTTAGTAAGGGAACTTTTTGCTGTTACGTTTTCAAAAAATCCGCTTTCACAGGATACGCTTCTTATTTTTATCTCGAAAAACCTGAATCAGCATCTTATGGATTGTATCAGGGAGTGTGTCGGGGAGTATCAGACTTTAGTTGTGATGCCTATGTACAGAGGTGAAAAGACGGTTCAGAGAGATAATATAAATGTTATTAACAGCAAAGACAATGTACAGGTATTGATCAAGGAGGTTGAGCGGGGATGACTCTGAATCGAAGCATGAGAGTAATGGGATATGCACATGCTACACTTATTTTCGCTCTGCTGATTCCGTTTATGTATGCAGTCGCAGGGCTGTCTGACCCGGCGGGGACCGGCGTATTATATATCAAATGCCTGTTTATTTCGGTTCCGATTATAGTTACCGAGAGGGCGGCGAAGCGTATAAAAAATTTTGCTGCCTACCTAATGATATGTGTGGCTTTGTTAGCGGGAGTATGGGGCATTTCCGCAGTATTTAATGCATCCGGCACTTACGCTGTCTGTTATTGTATCGGAATGTCTGCTGAGACTCTTTATATTACGCTAAGGAGATTGAAAAGCAGATTGAAGGAAGCTCCCCGTAGGAAAGAAAGTGAACCGCTGGCAGCAAAGGAGGAGGAATTTCTGGATACTCCGTCGCTGTCGCTTGTGTGGTATTTTGTCGTGGTATATGTGCTTGGATTATTCTTAAAGTCAAAGATGTTATGTGATATGGCATTTTTCAGCGCTATTGCATATCTTTTTCTGGCATTGATTACTGCATATTTTAGTGCAACACGGTCATATCTGGAAATCAATAAGCGTATAAAAGGAATTCCTGTAAAACGCTTGTACGGAATAGGTTTTTTCATGCTTTTGCTCTTTTCCGTGCTGCTGTTGGCCGGCATTATTCCGTCTGTTTTTCTGGCAAATCACAGACAGTATATAGATATCAGAAGGTTGTTTAGCGGTGTGAAGTTTACTCCGTATGAACACGAGAACCAAATAGAATTTGACGAAACACCACCGGGTGATATAAATATGATGGAGATGATGTTTGACGGCGAACCGATGCCTGAGCCCTCTGCATTAGCTGATATACTGTTCTGGATTATGACTGTCATCTGCATTCTGATTCTTGTTTGCGTAATCATTCTGGCAATCAGACAGGTATTTAAGGATTTTAAGAACAGCCGTGATGAGAACGGAGATATCATAGAGGCGATACAAGACAAAGAAAAATCCGACAGGGAAGAAATGCTGGCGGCGGGATTCCGTCGTGCAGACAGTGAGGCGGAAAGGATAAAGCGCAGATACCGGAAAATGATACGAAAACACAGGAAAGACAGACCGGCGCCGCATGAATCGCCCACTGAGATTGAAGAAGGCGCAGGATTAAAAGACGACGAACAAATGAAGCAGCTGCACAAAGCATATGAGGAAGTGCGCTATGGGAAATATATTTAAGTCATCGTCCCACAACCTTGTATATATCCTGATGCATTTTTTCCTCAAAATATGCTTTTAATGCCAGGTTCTTGTCCCGCTTATCCTGTGGATAAGCGCCATAGCGCCGCTTAACATCTGCCATGCGCTCTTCCATGTCAACTACCTCAGTTCCTGCCAGAGAATCGCAGACCTGAATCAGCCTGTCGTAATCGTCGTATACCATCTCATCCAACAGCTTGCGCAGTTCAGCCTGCTGTTCTTCAGAAATATCCCACTTTCCTATGTAGTCTTCCAGTTTTTGAATACTGAAAGAATGACTGAGACATATCCGGGCCGCCTCATCATATCCCAATTCTGTCATATAGTGATATCCGTCATAAATATGCCCCATATGTTTGACTCCGAATTTACGGCCTATATCGTGGAGAAGTCCAAGCACAAAGGCTTTTTCAGGATTCATGTCCCCACAGGCTGCGGCAATCCTTTCCGCACACATTGCCACCGCTTGGCTGTGTTCTACCCACGCTCCCGGATTGTAAGTTTCCGCATCACGTAGTAATTCCTCTGCTTTTTTCCTTGTTGGTAGCATTTTCTCTTCCTCCTGATTTATGTCCTACCATGTTGATTCAATATGTCTGTACATATAGTATAAGGGTTCTGGTTAAGTAAATGTCAAGTAAATTCTGTGCATTTCAATCTGCAATATAATAGAAGAGTATAAAAGATCATTTTGTGGTGAAGGCACATTGCGATTTGACAGTAATAAAAATGTGGCAGTTTGCATGTAAGGCGGATACCCATATTTTGGTAGAAAAATGGGTGTTTATATGGTAAGATATAAAGAAAGAGATAAAATACAACGTATGTTAATCTTGTAGAATTTATCACAATTACAAGCGTAGATAATGGTAACGAAATTGCGATAGAATTGTTATTTGATTTACAAAGGAGGGTAATAAAATGGGGATGGAAACTAAATATAATCAATTATTAAGTGTTGATAGAATGCGACCATCATCAATGGAACGTAAATCTACAATTGATCATTTTTACAGTGACAGATCAAGAATTTTATACTCTTCTTCTTTTCGTAGATTACAGCAAAAGGCGCAGGTTTTTTCTTTGGAGCCAAACGCAAGTGTTAGAACCCGTTTAACTCACTCACTTGAGGTATCTGACTTGGGTCGTACACTTGCTAATAGAATAGCATACAGATTGAGTGAAAATAAACTTCTTGATTTTGATAAAATACCGGATGTCGTGGCTATTGTGGAGAATGCCTGTTTGCTTCATGATATTGGGAATCCTCCATTTGGTCATTTTGGTGAAATTGCTATTCGCGATTGGGCTAATAATTCTGCATTAAATGCGCTTCCTAAAGGGATAAGTAAAGAAGATTCACTTTTAAAAGTATTGATGAGTGATTTTCTTGAATTTGATGGAAATCCACAAGGGTTTAGAACAATTACAAAATTGCATACAGAATATGATGAATTTAGTTTTAACTTGACATTTGCAACATTGTTATGCACTCTTAAATATTCGCGGGCTGCCGGTGAAGAAAAAGGTCCTGGAATCATGAAAAAAGCCGGATATTTTAGAAGTGAAGAAGATGTAGTGAAAAAGATTTGTTCAGTTACAGGAACAGAATTGCATCATCGTTATCCTCTTACATATATAATGGAGGCTGCTGATGACATTGCATATTGCATGAGCGATATCGCAGATGGTATAGAAAAACGGATATTGACAGGTGAGATGTTCATTAATGAATTTAAGAAAGAGTGGCAAAGCAAATATAAAATTGGAGATTTGCCGGTAGACTTGCCAGATGCTGATAATATTCAATTTGGAAAAAGTATATCAGTTCCATGGTCTCAAAAGGCAATGACAGAAACAGTAGATAATTTTTTTGAGCATGAAGAGGAAGTTTTTGAAGGAACCGCAGATTCCCTAATAAATATTAGTAAACCAATGGGACGTGTTCTTGAAACAATAAAAAGTGTTTCAAGGAAGATTTTATATCCTTCATTTGAAGCGGAAAGTATAGAACTTACAGGATATGCTGTTATAACAGGGATTTTAAAAAACTATGAAAGAGTTTTATCTTTACCCTATGAGACATTTTTGAAAATGGTAAATAATGATAAAACGGATAATACAGATGTTGAAAGACGATTGTATAATCGTTTGGGGCGGCGTTATATTTCCGCATACAAATATGCTGTAAGTAAACTAGATGTTCAACAACATGATTATGCGATTAAAGAGTGGTGGTTGCGAGTGCATTTACTGGTAGACCATGTTAGCGGTATGACAGATGAATTTGCGCTTGAGACTTATCAAATGTTAGAAGGAATTAATTTAATGCATAAGTAAAATTTTAAAATAATAGGGAGACTGAACTATGAATATTGAAGTAAGAAAATTAACACCTGAAGATGCAGAAGCATATGTGGAATTCTTTGATACTACGCCTCATGACGATCATGTACCTGAGCATACATGCTATTGTGTGAACTGGTGCAGTGCGGATCATCGTAACCTAAAGCAACCTGACAGGGAGGAACGCCGGGCGATGGCACTGGACTATGTGAAAAACAATATTCTCCAAGGATACATAGCGTTAAGTGACAAAAAGATCATTGGGTGGTGCAATGCAAATACAAAATCTGACTGCTCTAATTGTGCAGGAATTGTTTTTGCCTTACCGGATTTGCAAAAAGTAATATCTGCACCGGAGGAAAAAGTCAAGGTGATTTATTGCTTTATGGTTGCAGAGGAGTATCAGCGGCAAGGCGTTGCACGCAGACTTTTGCAGGCGGTTTGCGAGGATGCGAAGAAAGAAGGGTTTGATTATATAGAAGCCTATCCTCAAAAAGATGCTTCTGTTACATGGATGCAATTCATGGGATTTGACGAATTATATAAAAGAGAAGGATTTGAACATTATGAAGAACTGGAAGACAAATATGTTGTCAGGAAATATTTGTAGATAAGGGGAAAATGATGAAAAGATGTCGGTTATCTTATGATGAGTGGAAATGTATAACTTCAAAAGTTGTGCATGGAAAAAGAATAAATACAGAGTTTCTTACAGGCTATATTGGTCTTATAGATGTGCGAGAAGTAAGTGAACCGCAGATTTGGAAGTTTAACGGACAGGACATTGTAGTTTGCGATAGAGGAATCAAATGGCTATCTATTTTACCGGAAAATGACTGGTATTGTATTACTGTTATGATGAATGAAAACGGAGAAATTTTATTATGGTATATTGACATGATTGCGGCTCAGGGAATTGATATAGATGGAGTACCATATTTTGATGACTTATATTTGGACTTAGTAGTTTATCCTGACGGAACTATCATAGTAGATGACATGGATGAGTTTGAAGAGGCATTGAATAAACATGATATTACACAGAAGCAATTTGATCTTGCAATTGAGACGAGTAACAAGTTAAAAGAAGGAATTTTAAGTGATATTACTTCTTTTATTGAATATACGAATGAGTGTGTGAAGAAAAGTCTGTAAATATTGATCTTCTATGATAATGATTGGGCTGAATACTCTTAGATGAGCTTTCA
>JAIDPH010000112.1 GCA_029062885.1 Lachnospiraceae bacterium | reverse complement strand
TATTGTTTTATTTGTCAAAATTAATAAAATTAAACAACAATTAGTCCTATTTTTATCCAAATAAAAAGGAGTATAAATATTCATGCAGCAAAAGAGTAAGAAATCAATAATTTTGATAAAGATAGCAATCATTGTGGGCACGTTCCTGTTCGGTTCCGTAATCGGAATTGTTGCCATGAGACAGTACGCATTGCATTATGGAGTTTATGGGAACGGAATAAGTGAAGTGAATCAACTGATTACGAACAGAATTGCCATTGTAAATCTGGATGATGGCGTTATGGTACAGGATGAAAAAATAAATTATGCCGAAAAACTTATAATAAATCTGGATGAAAACTTTTCCTTTACGGGATTGGAAGATGCCAGACAGGGATATGCTACGGGTATTTATGCAGCATATATGATTATTCCGGCAACTTTTTCGGAAAATATCGTCAGCCTAAACAATACACCGGTACGCTCGGAGATTAGTTATGCCATTAACAGTAATCTTAGGGAAGATGTGAAAGAAGAAGTTATTTATGACATATTAACGCTGATGAATAATATCAATGACAGCATCAGCTATATGTATATGCATTCCGTACTGGATGATTTTCACACGGCGCAGGATGCGGCGGATACGGTTATGAATAACGATATTGAAGAAAGAGATGCTATTGATGCGGTACAGGCAAACGATTTGGTAGCTCTTGTTCCCATAGCGGAATTTACTGAGATAGAGAATAACATTGATCCGGTGGATGTGTCGGAATATATGGTAAAAAATATAGAACTTACCGGAGAGGTCGGTCTGAAATATACGGAATATCTGACGGAAAGCGAAGAAGAACATTTCAGGATAAATGAAGAAGCAACCGCGTTAATGGAAGAGATGGGAAATATGAGCAGCATCATGAGTAACAGTAATTTTAGTCAGAACGGAGACGGTGATTCCATTTATCAGGATGGAATGGAAGCGTTGGATACGCTTTTCGGGGACTATAACACTTCGCTGGAAGAGAAAGAGGCTGAAATAAAAGAAAATGTGCTGGCAATTTATAAGGACATTAATGCTTATCTGACAGAGTATGACAGGGCAGTGGAAGTTTATCAGACAGAAAATGAAGAAGCATACCAGAATACGCTGGAAGCGTTAGAGGCACTTTTCGAGAAATACAGCGACAGTTATGTGGTTGTATCGGTGGAAGAAATGCAGGAGATAGAGAATGCACTGGAGTCACAGAGTGAGATGCTGTGTAAGCAACAGTGTATAATTCAGGAATTGCAGGATGACAGTGGGGAAGATGGGGAAGAAGATGAAGATGATGAAGATGATGAGGATGATGAGGATGTGTATGAGGATGTGTATGAAACGTACTCTTTTGATGTGTCAGTCGAAGCCGAACCATTAAGCGCAATGCAGACAGAAATCTTACAAACGTTAAATAATAATTACTATTTTTTCAGTGGTTATTTATTGGATGAGGAGGGGGAGGTTGTTAAGGACGAAGATGATAATAGTGTACCCTTAACGAGTCTGATTGAGGAATACCGGCAGGATTTGGACGACCCACTTGTGGAAGCGCAAATATTAGAAAAAGAAATCGGTGAGATAGAGAAGATGGAGAGCAGTGATATACGCGATTGCATCGACGAAAATGTGCTTGGACCTATACAGGATAATGTTGATGAGTTTATGACGGAAGTCTTGGCGCAGTATGAGACAGAGCAGGAACAGCTGATGACTTATAATGAGGCGATTATGGGATATGATCCCCTAAAATACATTGACTATGATGAAATCCAGACATTGACGGACAGCATGACGGAGAACGGAACCAATCTATCGGAGGCAATTATTGAAACTGATACCCAGCAAATGGAATATGTGGCGGATGTTTATGCTACGACCAGAGAAGATTTGCTTACTTTACAGGATAATATAGTGCAGGCAAAAGAGGACTCCGATAAGGCAGTGGAAGAAGGACTTCAGGAGTTAAAAGATACGAAGGATGCCAACAGTGAGCAGAATCAGGAAATTCTCTATAATTTTTCCAAACTTCTACCCTATACACGGCTTGGAAGTATGGAATATGTACAGGCGTATGAATTTATGGTAAATCCTGTAAGCGCAGTCAATACGGAAACAGACGGAAAAGGAACGAATACACGGACCGATTCAGTAAGGACGGAAAGTGACAGCGTGAATATCGAGACAAAAAAATGGGAGGATTTCCAGAACATCAGTATACTTATATGTTTGATGATTTGTGTGATAATTGTATCCACTACAATTAAATATCACTTTCATAAAAAAGAAGAGTCCTACTAATTTGAGTAGAGACCGGAAAGGAGGGAGAAAATGGCTGATACTTTAATGCTAAATTATGAGGCGATATCGCAAGAGGCTGCAAATCTGCAAACAGAGGGAGACAACATGAACGACTGTATCACCAAGATTACCAATATCGTAAACGGACTTCCGGATATCTGGCAGGCTGATACAGGAACAAGATATGTAGAGCAGTACAATGAACTGCACCCAAGTTTGGAAGAGGCCGTACAGTTGATTGATGATATGGTTACGCAGATGAACCAGATTGCTGCAAACTTCCAGGATACGGACGCCGGCATGGCAGGACAGATGTAAAGTTGACGGCAGGGTGCGGATGCGCAGCCTGCCGAAAACATTTAGGTGAATCATCACGAAAATGGACAGGAAAATATATGAAAAATAAAAAATATAAAGTAATAATATGCAGCATTGTAGTATTTCTGATGTTTGGAACAATGACTGCGTATGCCTCGGAAGTCATATTTGATGCAGATGCCGTCAGGGAAAAAACAGCATCAAAATCCTCATTAATGGATGTAAACGGAGTATTTGTTTTCCGGGATGAATTTATAGAACAGGAAAAAATAGTAAAGCAGGAGCAGAAAGAAACGCTGGAAAAGATGGAAACACTGGTGCTGCTAAGTCCGCAGCAGGATTTTGACTATGAAACATGGGTAAATCTGGTTCTGACCGCAGATACGGAGAAGTACATCAAAGATGTTTATAACGAAAAAGAAGACAGTAATCTGCGGTGGTGGGTATACTGCGGCACAGCGAGTATCTGTGTGCTGTGTATTGCTATCTGGATAGAGGATTCGAGAAAGAAAAATATGGAAGAAACGAAAGGAGAGGCGATAGAAGATGAGCGATACGGGGACGTTTAAGAGTAGTGAAGAAGATGCTCAAAGTAATGCTATAGCGATTACAGGAGCAGTGGATGGTTTTACGTCATCTGTGGCGATTGGCGGCGGAGAAACTAACTTAACTTTTATGAATAATTTGGAAGGATTGGCTGGGAAATGGAGTTCATGTAATGATGAATTTAAGGATTTGTTGGCAAATGATTCGGATAAGATTATGGATTTGCAGCAATATTTTGATGAATTTGATGCCGAAACAGCATCGCGTATGGAGGGAAATTAACAATGGGACTTATTTTATCACCATCGGAAGTGAGGGCGGAATGCGCATATCTGCGCACTGCTTTAAACAGTAATATAGAAGCTTATAGGAATGCGCAGGAAAAAGTCAGGGAGTTTGTCGATGATGGCAAATTAAACTCGCAGGCATGGGAAGAGATGAAAGACAATGTGAACGTATGTTATCAACTCGTCGTAGAAGGTGTGCTGCTTGCTTATGATGATATTATGAGTGATATGGATACTTTGGAAGGAGCTATCGGCGATGAGTATCTGAATGAAAATGAACTGTGTGAAAAAATAAGATCATTAGAAAAAGAATGTAAAAGATATGAAAATTTTCTGCTGCAGATGGAAGTATGGAACTCAGGCAGCCAAGGTATGAAAGAATGTCTCGATGGAATGATTGAAATAACGAAAGAAGAGATAGCGATATTGAACCAGAAGAAAGATTTACTATATGAAGTGGAGAGTAATACAAAATTAATGTTTGCAGCAGCGGTTGATTTATTGGGAACGGTATCAAATATAATATCATATGAAAAAACTGCCTTGAATAAAGGGCAGACAGTGCTCGACCCAGAACAGTTAGATTCTTTACGAAATTCCTATAATGATTGTATTGCAAAAATAAATGGAAGTACAGGGAAGGTATTAGAGATACCAAATCCCGGAGATACTATTACTGTTTCAAGAGGAGTAGATCTGGAGGATGAGTATGTAGATGCAGTGGTATCTCAATGGAATGCATGGTCTCGTGAATATTCTATTGTTGGATGTAATACTAGTAAAAAGACCGCGGGTCAGTTATGCTGCAGACGCCTCAATTATGCAGTCGATAATTATACATGTAATAAGGATGATGATGATTTGCTGATGTTTGATTTGGAAGGGTATGATGAAGTGGTATTTGCAGGTGCAATGGTAGAGGGATATGCAGATATTGGAGACATAGTGCGGGTTACGTTGGACGATGGCAATGAGTTTAATTTCTTGATTCTAGATGTAAAGAGTACACAGCATACGGCTGCAGATTTAAAGAAAGATGGTCAGATCCAATGTGAATGGGGACATGGTTATATGGTGAACGAAAATACAGTGCAGCTATCTGTGTGCGAGTTTATTACGGCGGGAAATTATGTTATAAATAGCGCTCAAGATGCGAAAAGCGGTAAATTTTTGCTAAAGCGCCGCGTAGTAAGCGCTGAAATAATTGATTCGATACCAATAGATGATTCATGGGTAGGGAGTGATAATGGGAATGAAAAGTAAAATGAAGAAAAAAATAAATTTATTGTGTATATGTTTATTGGGCATATGTCTATGCGCCTGTCAGGAGACAGAAACAGTCTCAGAAACCGAAATAGAGCAAATTGTATCACAGGAGGAACAGGTTGAACCTCAGGAAATAGAACAAAGCATATTGGAAGAGGAAGACTTGACAGAATATGAACTGACAGAAGACGACCTGATAGAATCAGATACCAATGAGGAAGAAAGCAGAACAGTATATAACAGGGTACTAGAAGATGGTGAGACATTTTTAGACGGATATAATAATCTCATTCTGGAAGAGGATGTCAAAAGGTCAGCGCTCATTTATCTGGATGAAGATGACATACCGGAACTGTTAGTGCTGAAAAACGGAGAGTACCGTCTGTATGCCTGTGATGATACACAGATAACGGAGATCGCTATGGCTGATGACGGAAGCAAGGCAAATGCGTATGGACCCAGACATATTTTCGAAAATTATTCAAGAGATTGCACTTTTTACTGGTTTGAATATGTCCCTTATCAAGGGTTGCTCCGTGTACATAACAGCGTCGATGAGGAAAGATGCGATTATTACCTGAGATATGAAGACGGTTCCTTTGTATTGGAGTTAGAAGCGAAATTCGTTGATACTATATGGCATACATACGATGCCAAACAGGAAATAGACAATGAGGATTTTTTAAGCAGGCTCTTTGACGTAGGATATGATGAGCTTATCCCTTGCGGTTATCTATATGAGAATATAGCGGATGCTTATGAAAATATAGGCAGAACTTCAAATACCAGAGAGGTGCTGGAGGATTTTATAAATGGGAAAATTGACGCTGTGTATTCTGTGGAGGAGGTAAATGATATTCCGGAAGAGAGCTTTGTCATGATAAGTTATGAGGAACTCTACAATAGCTATATAATGGGAGATGGCATTGGGAGTATAAATTATGTAGATTTCGATAATGATGGAGAAGAAGAGCTGGTAATGGAAGATTATATGGGAAACAGTATCTTTTTTGATGTAATCGGAGATACCGTTTATTGTGTGATAAGAGCATCCGGTACTGCCGATATCGCTTATATTGTTGAAATGGAAGGAAAAAGAGTCATTGCGAGAACAGATCTGACACATGGCGGAAGGCAATGCTATGATATATTTCAATATGATGCCTGTGGCTGCGTAGTAGATTTCTTTGGGTTATATGCTTATTTTGAAGGGAGCAGTTATACTGAGGAAGATGAATTTTGGTATAGGGAGCAGGAAATAACGATGGAGGAGTTTGAGGAAAAGGTGAATAGTATTCAGGATATTCCATCAGAGTGAGAGGAGGAACACAATGTCAACAACACAAGAGCGCGAAGCAGAATTATATAAAATGTTAGAGGATTTAGAAGAAGCTCAATATCAATGCAACCGAGATGAGCGGCAGATAGAGCAGATGGAAGAAGATGTTTTGTGGCAGAACCGAAACAGTACGGAATTAATTAATGACTTGTTTGAGAGTTACCCAAAAGATAAAAAACTGCAAAGGGTTCTGATGGAGAAAGAAGAACTTTTGCAAAGAAAGATTTCTTTGGAAAAAGTTATGTTTCAGGAACTTCGGGAGAATATCCACAAAGCAAGGAAAGATGCAGAGCAGCAAATGGATGACTACAGAGGAGAGCTGAGAAGGTTAAGAGAGGATACAAGCGATGAAGATAACAATTACGATTACTCTGCCCCAACGTGACAGAAGCTATGATATCCAGATGGAAGATACGCAGAAAATAACAGACACTTTGCAGGTATTGCAGGACAACCTTCTGTTGTTTCGGCATGCGGAGCAGATTCGGACAGTCAGAGAGAAAGAGACAGGCAGACAGATTAATACAGAGCAGACATATGAACAGGCAATGATATACTCCGGTGCGGAGCTGTTAATTTACGAGTAGAAAAGGAGAAGCGCAATGGAAACACAGGAAAATACAGCGATACAGGAGAACATACTGGAAAAACGGATAAAGAAATCAGACCTGAAAGCGAAAGACATCTTCGACTATGAATATTTGATGCAAAAGGCGGAAGGACTTCTTCCGATGCAGATAGAAGAAGAGGAAGAAGATATTGTGATGCGCTTTTCGTTAGAGGGCATGCGCCCGCTTGCCGAACTCAAATCGGAAGAAGCGGAATACTGCTGGCGGTTTGTATGTAACTGGCATATCCTCTATCCAACATGGCAAAACTATGATTTATTTTTTGAAGAGGAAAATATATATTTTGACAATAATTTCATGCCCTGCATAGCGTTTCGGGATATCAGGATGCCGGAAGAAAACACGGATGAGGAAATGTTTCTGGAAGAATACCGGTATCTTGCAGCCGGTGTATTAAGCGGTAAATACGATTACGGGCAGATTAAGGAAAGCGGCATCGAAATTGTGAGAAAAGACAAGAGGGCATCTTTTGTTATGGAGGAGAGGAGTCTTTCGGAATTCTGTCTTTATGTGAAGCAGCAGGCGGATGAGATATATGAAAATAACAAACATAATAAGATACGTCTGGATAAGAAAAAATACCGGATTAGCAGTCTTACTATGTTGGGAATTCTGGCGGCGCTGCTTGCAGTCATTGTCTATACGGGCTATCAGACATTTGTTATCCTGCCAAGGGATAAAGCGGTTATCAAGGCAAGCCGCGCTTATATTATACAGAACTATGTGGACTGTATAGACTATCTGAAGCAGATTGAGCCGGAGCAGATGGATACTTATACGAAATATATCCTTGCCGTTTCTTATGCCAAAAGTGAAGCATTGGAGAGAGCGGAGCTGGATAATATATTGGACAAACTCAGCATTTATTCTAACGAAATCGAGTTGGAGTACTGGATTGCGATTGGACGTTCCGTTTATGACAGAGCGGAAAACATAGCGCAGGCGCTTTCGGATGACAAGCTTTTGATTTATGCCTATATGAAAGAACTGAATTATCTGGAAGGAAATGTGACAATGGACGGAGAAGAGAAGCAGAACCGTATGACGCAGTTAAGTAATTCAATTACGGAAATTGGTAAGAAATATATGACAGATGAGGAATAAATAAATGATAGAAAAGCGATATTACAAACGAAATGAGAAAATGACAATCAGCGGAAGAAGCGGCGATATTATGATACCGTCGTTAAGCGGTGAAATCCTTATTACAAAAGATGTGCTTTATGTAAAGGATATAGCGGATGTCAGTCTGGAAGAGAAAAAAGTGTATGAAAAACAACAGTTCCAAGATGGTGACAGACTGCGGTTTGCCGAATTCCAGCTAACTTTTTTTCAGTCCTATATCATCATAGAGGGAGAACTCAAACAGTGTGAGTTCAGATTGCAGCCCTATCCGTACAAAGAAAAACCCTTTGAGAATTTCCCTTATTATAAAAAATCCCCCCGAATGAATCAAAGAATACAAAGCGAATCGATAGATGTGAAAGAGCCGCCGAGAAAGGACGTGATGGAAAAGGGTTCTTTGATACAGATTATTGTACCGCCCCTTTGCATGATTGGCGTCACTATTTTCACGAGCATTTTCATGAACAGAGGATTGTATGTTATTGCAAGTATCTGTATGACGGCAGTGACGCTGACATTTTCCATACAGCGTTTTTTCAGTGAGCGAAAGGAAATCAAGCGAAAGAATGAAGTCAGGGAACGGATATATTCGGACTATCTTGTCAGATTGCGTGCCCACATCCGCAGGCAGAGGCAGAGGGAAAGGGAAGTGATGTCGTATCAGTATCCTCAGATAGAGAGTCTGGAACATATGGTTTTAGAATATGACAGCAGACTTTATGAAAGGGGAATGGAAGACGAAGATTTTCTACAGGTTGTATTGGGATATCGCAGTGGCGAATCTCAAATAACGGTTAATTATAAAGAAGATGAACTGCAAACCGAAGAAGATGAGCTACAGAAAGAAGCAGCACAACTGGCGCAGAGTTTTGAGACGATAGACGGCATTCCGGAGACGGTTAATCTGCGCAGGGAGCATCTTGGCATTGTGGGGGAAGCGAAGCAGGTACATAACCAGTTGAAATATCTGATGGCGCAGCTGTGCTTCTTTCACAGCTATCATGATTTACAGATTATCTTTATCAGCAATGAACAATATGCGCAGGAATTTGCTTATCTGAGATGGTATCCGCATCTGCGTATTCAGGCAATCAACGTCATAGCGGGTATCTATACGGAGAGTATCAGGGATCAGGTATTAGGCAGTATTCTTCAGCTTGTCAAAGACAGAAAGCAGCGGATAGAAGAAAACAACAAGGGTGTTGCCTTTAGCCCACATCTTCTGTTTGTCATAGATGAGCCGAAGCTGATTGCCGACCATGCCATTATGGAGTATCTGGGCAGGCAGTCCAAGGAACTTGGCATCAGCATTATTTATACGACCAATCAGCGTGCGAGACTGCCGGAGAATATCAGGACAGTGTGCGTGTTGGAAAATTCAGAGACGGGACGGCTTCTGATGGAGGAAGGCGTCAGAGTCAACGAGAAATTCAACTGTGTTTCCATGGACAATATTCAAATAGAGCAGATGAGCCGTAAAACCGGAGCGGTAAAACATGAAAAGGGAAAAATTTCCCGAATCCCAGAGAGCATTACTTTCTTTGGAATGTACCATATCGAAAGACCGGAGCAGTTGGATGTGGTGAAAAGATGGAATGCGCATGAGGCGCATAAGTCTCTGGCAGTTCCGCTCGGCGTCAGGGAGCAGGATAATTACGTGGAATTAAATCTCCATGAAAAAGCGCATGGACCGCATGGACTGGTAGCGGGAACAACAGGTTCCGGTAAGTCTGAGATTGTACAAAGCTATATTTTGTCCCTCGCGGTGAATTTTCATCCTTATGAAGTGGGATTTCTGCTGATTGATTATAAGGGCGGCGGTATGGCGAATCTGTTCAAGAACCTTCCGCACCTCTTAGGAACAATAACAAATCTGGACGGCGCGGAAAGCTACCGTGCCATGGTTTCCATTAAAAGCGAACTGGCAAGGAGGCAGAGAATCTTTAATGAATACAATGTCAACCATATCAACGGCTACCACCAGCTATATAAGTTAGGCAAAGCGCAGGAGCCGATTCCGCACCTGTTCCTTATCAGTGATGAGTTTGCGGAGCTGAAAAAAGAGCAGCCGGAATTTATGAAAGAGTTAGTTTCTGCGGCAAGAATCGGACGAAGCCTTGGGATTCATCTGATTCTTGCAACACAGAAGCCGTCCGGCGTGGTAGATGAGCAGATATGGACGAACTCGAAATTCAAACTCTGTCTGAAAGTACAGAATGAATCCGACAGCCGAGAAATGTTAAAGACGCCAGATGCGGCAGCGATTACACAGCCGGGGCGCGCCTATTTACAGGTAGGCAATAACGAAATCTATGAACTGTTCCAGTCTGCTTTCAGTGGAGAGCCGTACAGTGAGGATGAAAGCGAAGAAGAGGAACGGGATGTAAGAGTCTGGATGGTGAATGAGTTAGGACAGGGACAGCTTGTGAACAAGGATTTGAGCGGCAGTATGGAAAGCAATAGAATCCGCAAGACACAGCTTGATGTAGTGGTGGAGTATATCGAATCTGCCTTTCGTAAGTTATCACTGCCGGAAATTAAAAGCCCGTGGCTTCCGCCGCTTGGAACGCTCATGGTATCGCCGCATTTAGGGGAAATACAGGATTCCGCGAATTTTGCGGATTTAGATTTATGCGTGCCGCTTGGCATGGAGGATATTCCAAGTGAGCAGAGACAGGAAGAATATGTAATAGACTTCCTGCATGGCGGACATGTGATTTACTTTGCATCCACAGGTTATGGAAAAACCGTATTCCTTGAAACGCTCCTGTTGAGCCTGTGCGCCCGTAACAGCGTCAGGAATTTTAACGCATATATACTTGATTTCGGGAACAATGCGCTAATCCCGACAAAAATGCTGCCGCATGTGGCGGATTACATTACATACGATGATGTGGAGAAACAGCAGAAGTTAATCCGGCTTCTGATGAAGGAAATCAAAGTGCGGAAACAGTTGATGGCGGATGCCATGGCGCAGAATTTCGATATTTACAACCAGACGGCGGATAAAAAACTGCGTGCGATTCTACTCGTTTTAGATAATTACGATGTCGTAAAAGAACTGGGGATTGATGAGAATATTTTCGTACAGTTCGCCAGAGACGGTGCGAATCTCGGTATCTATATGGCTGTGACGGCATCCAGAAGCAGTGTGGTGAAATATGCCCTGATGAACCAGATTAAGACGAAGATAGCGGGTTATAACTTCGAGCCGATGGAGTCGCGCAATATCGTAGGTAGAAGTGAATACGAACTGCCGGAAGTAAAAGGGCGTACTCTTGTAAAGAGCGACTCCGTTAATCTGATGCAGGTATATTCTCCCGTGGATTTCATGAATGGACCGGAATATAACAGAAACCTGCAGGCGATTATCCGAAGCATTGCAGATAAAAGTAGTGAGGAAGCGGCGAAAGGAATTGCGGTATTGCCTAGTCAGTTCCGACTGTCCATGATGCCGGAGTACGATATAGGTGCACAGGCGGATATCTGGCTTGGACTGGAGAAACAGCAGGTAGTGAAATATGGCATTTCTACTTCCGATACCCCGTTCTTAATCGTAGGACCTGTCAGAAGCGGTAAGAGCAATACCGGAAAGCTTGTTTTGCAGCAGTTGAAAAACTTTGAGAAAGTGTTCCTCTTCGATGCCGGAGACTTTGAATATCAGGAGTTCGGAAGCCGCGAGAATGTAGATTACATAACGGACGCAGAATCGCTTGCGGAATGTATGGAAGAATTATCTGATTTGACAGAAGACAGAAAAGAAGATTTTCTGGAGCGAAAGGGCAGGATGAGCGCAGCGGAGTTTTACCGTACATTGGAGAAATATTGTATCTTCATAAATGCACCTGAGGAGTTTTCAGAGTTCATCAAAGACAGCAGTGATGTCATATCGACTATGTTAAAGGCGGCGGAGACGGGAATCTTAATCGTCATAGTAGGGCACAGTTCACGTCTGCCCGCAAGGAATGAAACGGCGAAGTTAATAAAGGCGGCGGAGAACGGACTGATTCTCGGAGAGTTTGGCATCAATACCTCTTTCCCGACCATGCGCGGCAAGGAACTGCCGGAGGTATTGGAGGATGGCGTGCTGTATAAGAGAGGAGAGAGAGTAATGCTGCGGATGCCGAAAGGGTAATGAAAATACTTGGAGAATATGAGAGGAGGAAAAGATATGGGTCTATTTGATGGAGCGGTTGACACTGTTAGCGGATGGTTCGGATGGGGCTCCGAAGCAAGACAGAAGGCACGGAAGTATGAAGCCTTGGAAAAAGTGCTGGGTGAGAAATTGGATAAGGCTAATGAGTATTACAGCGATGCTGAAACAGCTTTGAACGAGGTACATAATTCTCTGACAGGCGGACCGGGAGAAGCAGAAGGAAACATCATGACAGACTTTACTGATAAAGAGAGCTCCTGGAGTGGAGAGTACAAGTCGGCTCTTATGGCTATGCAGAATGCGATAAAGATTCTATCGCAAAGAAAAGCTGAAGCCGGAGAGCTGAAGACATACTGGGAGATGCAGGCAGAGATAGAAGAAACGAAAGGAAAGGGTTAAAATGGCTGATTTTAAAGGAAATGCAAATACAATTAGTGAAATCAAAGAAACACTGGATAGCATCCAGACAACACTGGAGGATACTCTTACGCGGGCAGAAGCCGTGGAGAGCACGCTGTATGATGATACCATATGGGCAGGAGATGCGCAGCTTGTAGGAGCGGCATTTCTGGATTTGGTTGTGCAATATCATGGGAAGCTGGCACTGGAAGAAGGCGGACCTGTGAAACAGGCAAGTGAATCCCTGCAGGAGTATCTGGATACAGATGAAGTTTTTTATGAAAACTGGCAGGAACATGTGGATTTAGAAGGAATTTAGGAAGGAGGAAGAGGATGCTGTTTACTAACAATGAGATTATTTTTTTGACAAGTGTTTCCCGAGGAAACGCCCCTTTCGGTATACGTTACCGGATGCCGGCAGAGAGTGAAAGAGAAACATTTTTTGAAGAAACAATAGAGTCTCTGGTAAAAAAAGGAATCTTAAATGATAAGCGAAAGCTGACAGAAGAGGGGGCGGCTATTATACGTTTCTTTGAATTGTACCGTAACTGCCGCAGGCATGTCACCGTCAACAAGGTCAAAGCAGCGGTCTTGGAGAATAGGAAACTAATCACGCTATGTAAAGATACAGACTGCTATGAAATGTGCTGTACAGACAGTGCAGTCATGATGCTTTCTCTTTTAAAGCAGTCAGAATATCTATGCCGCGGAGAAGAAAAGGCAGAACGTGGCAAGTGGAGAGGTATCATGCCACAGGAATGGGAACAGACGATGAGAGAGATGGAAGGCTGTATTCCGGTGTGTGAATATGAGGATGCGAAACTGTTAGGGAGGAAGCTGTTCTACTGGAAAGGCGGAGAAGGCTATCTGTTAAATCCTGAACGGATGCGGGTGAGGAGTTTGTCACCGTCTTATATGCGCAGACAGCTATATATGATACTGGGAGGAAAAGAAGATGAGTAATAAAGCAGATGCAGAAGAAAAAAAGACAGTCTGTGACCTCAACGCGATGTTGGACATCTATATGGAGCTGACAAACATTCAGACTACTCTA
>JAIDPH010000111.1 GCA_029062885.1 Lachnospiraceae bacterium | reverse complement strand
GGAATACTGCTATGAGAATGAAGTTGTGTTCGTACATGGACGCGGGAAAAGAAAAAGCGTGCATCAAGCGGTATCTTGAACTGTTTGGAGGATTTCTCGACAGACAGCAGCTTTATGACTTGCATAACTCACGTTTTGGCAGCCGTAACAGTTATTCCAAAACAGATGTGGATGCCACATTTATGCATATGAAGGATGACCATATGCGCAATGCCCAGCTGAAACCGGGATATAACATCCAGATCGGGGTTGACAGCGAATACATCGTTGCAGTAGATATCTTTCAGGACAGAAATGATGTATGGACACTGGTTCCATTCCTGAAACATATGGAAGATCATCAGGGTTTCCAGTATCCAAGTGTGACAGCTGATTCAGGCTATGAAAGCGAAGAAGCCTATGACTATCTGGAAAGCCGGAACCAGAAACCATATATCAAACCCCAGACCTATGAAAAGTGGAAGAAGCGCAGTTTCAGGAAGGACATCAGCAAACGGGAAAACATGGGGTATGATGCAGAAAACGATACTTACACCTGTCACGCAGGCAAAAGACAGCTACCCTTGTACATCAAGAAACAGAAAAGTAAAAACGGCTATGAATCAGATGTGACTGTATATGAATGCACAGACTGCAGCGGGTGTCCCTGCAAAGATAAATGCACAAGGGCAAAGGGGAACAAACGGCTGTATGTATCCAAAAACTTTATAAACCACCGGCAGAGATCTTACGAAAATATCATGAGCGAAACAGGCATCATGTATCGTATGAACCGTTCCATTCAGGTAGAAGGTGCTTTTGGGATTCTGAAAAACGATTATGAGTTCCAAAGATTTCTGCTCAGAGGAAAAACCAAAGTAAAACTGGAGATTCTATTGCTGTGTTTTGGATATAACATCAACAAACTGCATGCCAAGATCCAGAACGACAGACTCGGAAGTCATATGTTTCCTTTAAAAACAGCCTAGAAATAAGGCAAAAAAGAGAGCCTTTATTAAAGTGCGCAAAAGACCAGGGAAAAATTTCAAAGATAGAAGTCAGCCATGATTTTTATTTGTACAAAAGAAGGAGTGCCGCTGCATAACTAGAAATTAGTTATTTTGCGACACTCCCTGTTTATATATCTTTTCGGCAAACTGAAATTTATATAACCTACGGATTTGTTTCACATTCTTCCAACCATTCCAATATTGTTTCTGCAATATCATTAACGGTAAATTCGATAAATTCATGAATATCATTTGCCGATAAATACTGATAGTTTGATATATCCACCTTATCAACATCATATTGTATATTCAGCAAGTGGTTTCTCTGCCGCTCAACATCTTCTTTATGAATAATCCCTTCTACATCCATTGCAAGCGCTTCTGAAAGCATTTTCCTGATTACTTTCGTATTTTTACTATTTTGATAAAGCCATATATCAATCCCCTGAGCCTCCGGATAATAAGCCTTTTTAAATTCATCAATATTCATTGGCGGGATATTTCTGCGCTGAAGGTTTCTCCAAATCTTTATGTCATTCCAATAGTCTGTCAAACAATGAACGCATATTCCAATCCCAAAATCTTTATCAACATGTCCTTTCCTGACAACATTTTCACAAAATGACTGCAAATTTCTTTTCCACGGTTGATAATCCTGTGTATCGCTCCATTTGCCGCAGCCTTCAAACATATGTGATTTGACTTTCATATTAACATCATAATCCGGATTCATGTGTACCGAATCGGGCGCTACGGAACCAAGGATAAATTCCGCCGGATTTGATATTGGTGGTATGCGCTTTAATAGTCTGTATGCAATTTCCATATGTATCATTTGAAACGCCATAGACTTTATTCCTCCGTAAATTCCGATTGTTTTACTGTACTATTTTACTTGCTATAGAGCAATCTTGCAATACAAAGTAGCTTTTATTTATAACAGTTTGGCTTGCAAAGAGGGTCTACACCAATCATTTCGATACCTTTTGAGGATATGACAGCAGGACAAATGAAGGACTGGTTTTTATCTGTAATATCAGAAAAACAGTTGACAAATAAGCAATTTAAGGAAATGAAGTCTGTAGTCAATATGATGTATGATTATGCTATCTCTTATAACTATACAAACATTAATATTCCAAGACAAATCAGAGGGTTTTCTGATAGGATTTTCAGAGAAGATGTAGAGAAGCCAATTACTGAAACTGTTTACGATTCTGTTGCAAAGAATGATGTTATCAAAGAAGCCTTAAAGTAGTATGAAAAAACAGGAAATACAGCTTATCTTGCTGTATGCTTAAATTTTTCACTTGCTCTAAGGGTCGGCGAATTGGTAGCATTGACAACTTCTTGTATTAATGATGATGGCACTATTGATATCATTCGTGAAGATGTCAAAACTTACATAAAATATGAAGATGGTTCAATGCATCGAAATGGTTATGAGGTGGTGAACCATACCAAAACACAATGTAGGAAAAGAAAGCTGATTTTGACACCAAGTGCCAAGAAATATATCCAGATGGTTCTTGACAGGAATAACGAGTTGGGGATTGCAGATGGCGATTATATCTTCCTCAATAAAGATGGCAACCGAATACATAACCATGCTGTCAACAATGTATTAAGAAGATTAAATGGGGTTAGAAATGAAAAAGATGCTTTTGTTATTACTGCAAAGCCAAGCGGCAATCATGCAATTCGTAAGACTTGCATTTCAGAGTTACATGATTCAATGCTTTTATCAGATGATACAATTAAAACTTTGCAGGGCACAAAGACATTTCGACAACTCAAAAATGTTACATTCATCAGGTAAAGCCAATTACAGGTTATACTGACGTGTTTAAAGAAGTTTTTGACGCTTCTTAAAAAGTGTAACTAAATGTAACCAATTTACTGACATAAACAAAAAGTGGGAAGCCTGATTTTTCAAGCTTCCCAGAGTTTAACTCAATGCGGAAGATGGGACTTGAAATTTTATCCTATCGTGTAACCCGCATAGAAAGGGGATTTCAGCACATCAGACAACGAGTGTAACCTAAAGTGTAACCAAATTATTATAGAC
>JAIDPH010000110.1 GCA_029062885.1 Lachnospiraceae bacterium | reverse complement strand
AGTCACGAACTTGAACAAAATAAACAAAAATGTGGCTCATTGCGGAGCAGAGACGCCCCATTTTTGTTTATTTAGTCCAAGTTCTGATTATCGATTAAGCGAGAGGAGTATAAAGAATAGATATGGAACAATATGAAGTTACCGGAATGAGCTGCGCCGCTTGCAGCGCCAGAGTGGAAAAAGCCGTATCAAAAGTTCCCGGTGTGGTAACATGTTCGGTCAGCTTGCTGACTAATTCAATGGGAGTGGAAGGTACGGCATCTTCGGAAGAAATCATAGCAGCTGTGGAAGCGGCAGGATACGGAGCTTCTGCCAAAAACGCAAGAATCTCAGGAAGCGGAAATAATGCCGGAGGCGCATCGTCCAATGCATCTTATGAGAGTGCACTGGAGGATAAGGAAACCCCGCTTTTGCTAAAAAGAATGGCTGTATCTGTCTGTCTGCTCCTGCCTCTTATGTATTTTTCCATGGGGCATATGATGTGGGGATGGCCGGTGCCTGCCTTTTTCCATAATAATCATATCGCAATGGGACTGTTGCAGTTGATTCTTACGGTTGCAATCATGGTTATTAACCAGAAATTTTTCATCAGCGGATTCAAGAGTGTCATACATGGCGCGCCGAATATGGATACCCTTGTTGCGATGGGGGCAGGAGCTTCTTTTATATACAGTGTATATGCACTGTTTGCAATGACTGACGCCCAGCTTAAGGGAAATATGGGAATGGTTATGTCATATATGCATGAGTTCTATTTTGAATCCGCTGCAACGATATTAACGCTGATTACCGTAGGAAAGATGTTAGAGGCGCGTTCAAAGGGAAAGACAACAGACGCTTTAAAAGGTCTGATGAAACTGGCGCCCAAGAAAGCGGTGATTATACGAGGCGGTCAGGAGATAGAGGTGGATATCGCTCAAGTCAAAATAGGCGATAAGTTCGTCGTAAGACCTGGAGAAAACATCCCTGTTGACGGTATTGTAGTGGAAGGGAGCAGCGCGGTCAATGAGGCGGCTCTTACCGGAGAAAGCATTCCAGTGGATAAGCAGGCAGGCGACAGTGTTTCCGCGGCTACCCTTAATCAGTCAGGTTTCCTTCGCTGCGAGGCGACAAGGGTCGGCGAAGACACAACGCTGTCACAGATTATACAGATGGTAAGCGATGCGGCTGCGACTAAAGCGCCGATTGCCAAAGTGGCTGACAGAGTATCGGGAGTTTTTGTTCCGGCAGTAATAGGAATAGCGGTATTGACCGGTATTATCTGGCTTATTGCCGGTGAAAGTTTCGGGTTCGCTCTTGCAAGAGCTATATCGGTACTTGTGATAAGCTGTCCATGTGCGCTTGGACTGGCAACGCCCGTGGCAATCATGGTTGGAAACGGCATGGGAGCCAAACACGGAATTATGTTCAAAACGGCACAGTCACTGGAACTTGCCGGAAAGATAGAGATTGCCGCACTGGATAAAACAGGCACTATTACAAGCGGGGAGCCTAAAGTGACGGATGTTGCGCCGTATGGCAGCTGTGACGAGGAAGCTTTGTTAAAGCTGGCGTTTGCATTGGAGCAAAAGAGCGAGCATCCGTTGGCTAAAGCAATATTAGAATTGGCAGAGAAAAAAAGTATACATGCCGAAGCAGTTGAGGAATTTCGCGCCATGCCGGGAAATGGACTCATGGGCATATGGCAGAAAGAAGAACTGGCAGGCGGTAATCTTGATTTTATAAAGACGAAGGCAGAGGTTTCAAAGAGTGCAATCGAGCAGGCACAGAGCTTCGCGAAAGTCGGAAAAACACCGTTGTTTTTCAGCAGAGCCGGTGAATTTCAAGGCATTATTGCAGTAGCCGATGTGATGAAAGAAGATAGTGCAAAGGCGGTAAAAGAACTTCAAAATATGGGTATAAAAGTAGTTATGTTAACCGGAGACAATGAGAGAACTGCGCAGGCTATCGGTGAACAGGCGGGTGTAGATGAAGTGATTGCCGGAGTATTGCCCGATGGCAAAGAAAGCGTGATCAGAAGTCTGCAAAAAAGAGGCAAAGTTGCGATGGTCGGAGACGGTATTAATGACGCTCCGGCGCTTACCAGAGCGGATATAGGTATCGCTATCGGCGCCGGAACGGATATTGCCATAGACGCTGCGGATATTGTGCTGATGAAGAGCAGACTCAGCGATGTGCCTGCCGCTATTCGGCTTAGCCGGGCGACACTCAGGAATATTCATGAAAACCTGTTCTGGGCATTTTTCTACAATGTAATAGGTATTCCGCTTGCCGCAGGTTTATGGTATCCTTTATTCGGACTGAAACTCAATCCGATGTTCGGCGCCGCGGCAATGAGCTTATCAAGCTTTTGCGTTGTCAGCAATGCGCTGAGGCTCAATCTTTTTAAGATGTACGATGCGAAGCATGACAAAAAAGTCAGGCATAAGGCAACTCATAAAATTGAAAAAAATATAAATCAAAAGGAGAGAAAAGAAATGGAAAAGACAATGGAAATCAAAGGAATGATGTGTGGACACTGTGAGGCGAGCGTTAAGAAGGCTTTAGAAGAACTGCCGGAAGTAACTGAGGCGGTTGTAAGCCACGAAAAGGGGACAGCGGTAGTCAGTCTGAATGCTGAAATCGCTGATGATGTTTTGAAAAAGGCAGTGGAAGACAAAGACTACGAAGTGGTATCAATTAGTTAATAGAATAATAAAGTTAATGAGTTAATCAGCCCTCCCAGCATTCGCTTGAGAGGGCTTTGACATGTGGACGGACAATGGCTATAATAGAGGGCAGGGCAATTTAGAAAGCCCGATAACAGTATTATAGTAAAGAGGAAAATATTATGATATTCGGTAAACATATCAACAGGTATTATTTTAAATACGCGGGCTGGCTGATTCTGGGACTGCTTTCGCTGGTTGCTGTGGACTATCTGCAGTTGGAAATTCCTAAGCTGTATCGATTGATTGTCAATGGTATGAACGGCGGAAGTGCCATAGTAAACGGAGTGGAGACGGCGTTTGACATGGATTTTCTGCTTGATGGAATCTGTATGCCTATGGTGGGAATCATTGGAGCCATGGTATTAGGGCGTTTTCTGTGGAGGGTATGCTTTTTCGGAGCCGCGGTCCGTCTGGAAGCAGATCTGCGTAATCGCATGTTCGACCATGCTAAGGATTTAAGCCGGGAATACTATCAGGTAAATAAGGTCGGAAATCTGATGAGCCTTTTTACAAACGATTTGGACACCGTGCAGGAGTGTTTCGGCTGGGGCGTCATGATGTTATGTGATGCGCTGCTTCTTGGAGTGCTGGCTGTTATGAATATGTGGAATATGGACAGGATACTGACGCTTTTGTCCCTTATCCCAATGGCGTTTTTGCTGGCATCAGCTACAGTGATTGGCAAGCAGATGATGAAAAAATGGGATATCAGGCAGGAGGCGTTTTCCAAACTGTCGGACTTTTCACAGGAAAGTTTTTCGGGCATTGCCGTAATCAAAGCATTTGTTAAAGAAGCAAAAGAACTGATGGCTTTTAAGAAGCTGAATGTAGAGAATGAGGAGGCAAACATTGACCATACCAGGTATTCCGTACTGCTGAGAATCATGGTGACGTTGTTTGTGGAGAGCGTTATCTGCATAATTTTAGGATACGGCGGATATCTGGTGTACCGTGGTGAGTTCGATGCAGGTCAGCTTGTAGAGTTTATCGGCTACTTTACCACTATTGTATGGCCTATCATGGCAGTTTCAGAATTGATTGACATGACGTCCAGAGGCAAGGCGTCTTTAGACCGTCTGGGAGAACTGCTGGATGCAGAGATTGCCGTAACGGACAGAGAGGGTGCGAGGGATTTAAAAAATGTCAAAGGAGATATCGAGTTCCGTAATCTGTCTTTTTGCTATCCTGACGGTGATACGGAGATACTAAAAGACATTTCTGTCACTATAAAAGCTGGAGAAAACGTAGGACTGGTGGGAAAAACCGGTTCAGGAAAGACTACATTGGTGGATTTACTTTTACGCACCTATAATGTGCCGGATGGAACTTTGTTTGTGGACGGTATAGATGTTAACGATGTGAAAATCCGGGATTTAAGAGCGTGTTGCGCTTATGTTCCCCAGGATAATTTCCTGTTTTCCGATACCATTGAAAATAATATTGCTTTCGGAGTTGAAAAGCATGACTCAAGAGCCGTGGTACAGGCGGCGAGACTTGCGGATGTACATAGTAATATCAAGGAGTTCCAGCAGGGTTACAACACTGTTTTAGGGGAACGCGGAGTCACAGTTTCAGGAGGTCAAAAGCAGAGGATTTCCATTGCACGTGCGTTGATGAAAGACGCTCCCATATTGATTTTGGATGATTCGGTATCCGCCGTGGACACGAAAACCGAAGCGGCAATTCTGGAAAATCTGCGCAATGCAAGACAAGGTAAGACGACCATTCTGATTGCGCACCGTGTTACTACCATCGAGAAGATGGATAAGGTTTTGTTTATCGAGGATGGAGAGTTGATAGCGGCAGGACCCCATGAGGAATTGTACGAATCCTGCCCGCAGTATCGTAAAATGGTAGATCTCCAGAAGCTGGAGGAGGAAGGAGCGGATAGCAATGAATGATACAGCAATAAAGAATGAATATCTGCCCATAATGATTGTAGGCGCAATTATAGGCGCTTTTACGATAGTTTTTCTGCTTGCTTTTATAGCGCTTAAGAAAGTAAAGGATGAATCCGATAAGGAAAGGAAGATGCCGGATAGAGAAATCATCATGCGACTGTTACAGTATGCAAGACCCTATTGGAAAAGCTTTGTACTTGTGTTTTTTGTTATGCTGTTTTCCATTGTGTACGATTTGGTTTCTCCGTTAATCATAGGAAATATTCAGAATTTGATAAAGAAGGACTTTGAACTGAGCAGGTTGTATGCAATGGTTGGGCTATATGCAGGAATCTTGGTAGTTTCCATGGTCTGCACATACCTTCAGGCGATGATTCTGCAAAAGACGGGTCAGAAGATACTCTCCCAGATCCGCCTGGATGTGTTTACCCACATTGAAAAGCTGAGCCATGAACAGTTGAATAATATTCCTGTCGGAAAACTGGTGACAAGGGTGTCCAATGACCCTAACGCTATTTCATATATGTTCACCAATATTCTGGTGACACTTGCCAAGAATGCCATGGTGATTGTGGGCGTGCTGGGAGCCATGCTGATGTTGAACTATGCACTGACTCTGATGGTACTTTGCTTTGTGCCGTTTGTACTGTTTTTTACCATAGTATTCCGTCAATTCTCAAGACGTGTACACCGTAAGGTCAATGATGCCACCACGGATATTAATACCTATCTGTCCGAGAATCTGTCCGGCATGAAGATAACACAGATTTTTAACAGGGAGGAACAGAAACTTGATGATTTCTTAAGCCGCAGCCGGACACTGCAGAAGGCGAAGATGGGTAGAATGCTTGTATTCGGTATTTTCCAGCCTATGGTATATATGCTTTATATTTCTTCTAATCTGTGCCTGTTTTATTTCGGAGCAAAGGGATATATCAAGGATATCAGTTATTTCGGGCAGGTGATTGACAGCGGTATTATGGTATCTTTTTATATGTATATTTCCAGATTTTTTAATCCTATTCAGACTCTGGCTGAGCAGTTTGATATGCTGCAGCGTTCTTTTGCCGCGGCGGAGAAAATCTTCACAATTCTGGATATGGTGCCGGAAGTGGTGGATGAACCCGATGCAGTTGAACTACCGGAGATTCGGGGAGAGATTGAGTTTAAAGACGTATGGTTTTGCTATAAGCCTGATGAATGGGTGTTAAAAGGCGTGTCATTCCATGTGGAACCTAAGCAGACGGTGGCTTTAGTCGGTTCTACCGGTTCCGGAAAGACCACGATTCTAAGCCTTATCTGCCGTAATTATGATATCCAGAAGGGGCAGATTCTCATTGACGGCATAGATATCCGTAAAATCAAGATATCTTCACTTAGGAGGCACTTCGGTCAAATGCTTCAGGACGTGTTCCTGTTCTCAGGAGATATCCGCAGCAACATTCTGCTGCGCAAGGAGGATGTGAACGATGAGGAAGTGTGGGAAGCATGCCGGTATGTCAATGCAGATTCTTTTATCGGCAGGATGGAAAATGGTCTGGAAGAGGTTGTGCGTGAGAGAGTAAATAATTTCTCAGCAGGGCAGCGTCAGCTTCTTTCTTTTGCACGTACTATTATCCACAAACCGTCTGTCATGATT
>JAIDPH010000011.1 GCA_029062885.1 Lachnospiraceae bacterium | reverse complement strand
TAGTTTATTGCCTCTTGTCTCGTGTGCTCTGTGATGTGTATAAGAGACATGTTCTATTTAATATATAACATATATATGAGCTGAATCAATACAGAAACGGCCCAATAAATACAGGAAATTTTTTATTAATTTCCGGCAATAATAAGTAAACAATATAAAAAATAGAAGGAGTGATTCATATGTTAAGACCAGCATTATTTGACAACCGCAGCTATAAACCTATGTTCTTCGAGGATTCTTTTGATAAGATGTTTAATGACGCTTTCAGGGATTTCTGGGGAAGTAATGAGCTTGGGCGGCACGACGCCTTCAGAACAGATGTAATTGATAATGGCGACAGCTATCTGCTTCAGGCCGAACTTCCCGGCTTCAGTAAAGAGGATATCAATATCGACCTGAAAAATGATCTTCTCACCATTTCCGCTACCCATAAAGAGGAAAAGGATGATGAAAATCAGAGCAAATATATCCGCAGGGAAAGATATTACAGCTCATATTCCAGAAGCTTCAGGGTAAATGATATTGAAGCAGGCGATATTGACGCTTCCTACAACAACGGCATCCTGGAAGTAAAATTCCCGAAAAAGGATGCAGAAGCTAAGGATACTGTTCAGAGAATTGAAGTGAAATAAAAGTCAGTTTTGTATATTTTCCCATAATGAAAAGCGGAATGCATACTAATAATGTATTCCGTTTTTCAATTTTTAACATTCTTATGGTCTTACCAATCTTAACTTGTCAATCTATCCTTGTCGTAAATCCCAAAACAAATTATAATAGAATGTAACAGCTTTAATTTTATATAAATGCTGTCAGAAAGCTATAAGATAAAGATATTACTTATAAAGTCTAAGGAGTACAATCTAAGATGGAGCAAATATACCATGTTAAAAAATGGACGCCAAAATCTCCCGTTAAAATAACTGTTCCGGGTTCAAAAAGCATTACAAACAGAGCCTTGATGCTCTCGGCAATGTCAAACTGTACCTGTGCACTGGACGGAGTATTATTCAGCGATGATTCACGGGCTTTTCTTTCGTGTCTGTTGAGTCTGGGGTTTGATGTAAAAATAAATGAAGATACTAAACAGGTTATTATTCAGGGTACAGGTGGAATAATACCTAATAACAACGCCGTTATTAATGTCCGCAGCGCCGGAACCGCCGCGCGTTTTCTTACCGTGATGCTGGCACTTGCAGGCGGAGACTATGAGATGCAGTCCTCAGCACAAATGGCAAAAAGACCGATGCAGCCGCTTTTATCCATCTTGGAAGATGCGGGTGCGAAAATAGAGTATTTAGGAGAAGAAGGGCATTTCCCTTTTATGCTTCACGCACATGGCTTGAAATTCTCAGATGTAACAATTGATACTTCCTTAAGCAGCCAGTTTGCAAGTGCTTTACTTATGGCCGGATGCCTGCTGCCGGAGGGTCTTTCTCTGACAATGACAGGAAGCAGAACGTCAGGTTCATATATACAGATGACTCTTTCCGTGATGGAGCAATTCGGTATATGTTTTTCAGAAAAAAAGAGCGGCAACGGAGAGAAAACGTATATAATTTCGGGAAAACAGGAATTTGGAGTTTCCAGATTCTTAATTGAACCTGATTTGTCCGGAGCAGCGTATTTTTATAGTCTGTCGCCGCTGTTTGGCATCGATGTACTTGTCAGAAACGTGCATCTTAACTCTTTACAGGGTGATATAAAATACGTGGAGCTTCTATCGAAGCTGGGATGCAGCCTTGAGGATACGGAAGAAGGCCTGTGGCTAAAAGGCAGCGGCTTTACCAATTTTGCCGGACAGACGGTAGATATGAAGGACTATTCCGATCAGAGCATGACATTTGCGGCGGTATCAGTTTTTGCCGATACGATAACAGAAATAATAAATATCGGTCACATCCGTTTTCAGGAGACAAACCGGATGGCGGCCATAATTAATGAACTTTCCCGCATGGGGATACGATGCGAAGAAATTCCGGAAAAAGAGGGAATACGAATCTATCCGGGCAAACCTAACCCCGCGCTTATCCAAACATATGAAGACCACCGAATGGCAATGGCATTTACACTGGTCGGTATGAAATGTGACGGTATCGATATCAACGACCCGGGATGCTGTGCCAAGACTTTCGAGAACTATTTTGATTTAATTGACAGTTTGTACTAAAACATAATAGCATAAGGAGAAAAATTATATGTGGATTGAAGGAAACTACCGACGAAACCTGATGGATATGCATATTGATGACTGGAACCCCAAATTCTTAAGCCGTCTTAATGTAGACGAATATGTAGATGCACTTAAAGACGCCGGAATTCAGGCAGCAATGGTAAAAGGACGTCCCCACACCGGACTTGCTTATTATCCTACCAAAATCGGCAGAATGCATAAGGGACTTAACGGATTTGATTTTTTTGGTACTATGGTTAAAAAATGCCATGAAAACGGAATCGCAGTAGTAGCATACTTTTCCCAGATTTTTGACAATTGGGCGTATGAAAATCATCCTGACTGGAGACTTGTGACCGCTGACGGCAAAGGAATGCAGGAGTACCGTGGAACAAGCGACTTTAAATCAGGACGATATGGTATTATGTGCCCGAATAATGAGGAATACAGGGAGTATGTCAAAGCGTGTCTGACAGAAATGAATGAAATGTATGATTTTGAAGGAATGTTTCTGGATATGACCTTTTTCCCGGAAGTATGCTATTGTTCAAGTTGTAAGAAAAAATATAAAGAAGAGACAGGAAAAGAAATTCCAAGAACCGTTGACTGGAACAGTCGAGATTGGCTTGACTATGTTTATAAAAGAGATGAATGGATGGCGGAATATGCTAAATTCGCTACCGCATGTGTGAAAAAAATCAAACCGAATGTAACTATTGAGCATCAATTCTCAAGGATCACGGGACCATGGGTAGATGGAAGTTCAGAGCTTCTTTTAGATGCAATAGACTGCACCAGCGGAGATTATTACGGAGGATTTCTGCAACAGACGTTCATCAATAAATATTATAAGAATGTTTCCCCGTATCTTCCATTCGTATATCACACTTCACGCTGTGACCCTGCGCTTGAGTATCACACTACGACCAAGACGGAAGAAGAGCTTCTATTGCATATAATTACGGCATTGGTGCATAACGGAGCATTTTTACTTGTAGATGCAATTAACCCGGATGGCAGTATTGTCCCGGACGTATACCATTCCCTTATGAAAAAGGTCTACGGTATAACCAGACAGTATGAACCTTATGTAAATGGCAATCTCTATCATGATGCGGCGATCTGGTTTGCATCTCATGCAAAATATGACCCCACAGAAGCAAAATGTGAAGTTATGGAAAAAGTCTTTTGGCCAAAATACTATACAGAGTCACCGATAGCTGCTGCATCAATACTTCGGGAAAACAATGTTCCTTTTGAAGTAATAGGAACCAAGAATATCAGGAATGAGAAGGCAAAAGTTTTGATTTTATCCCATGTAGCGAATATCAGGGATGAGGAAATGGATGAGATAGAGGCCTATCTTAATAACGGCGGTAATCTGTTAATAAGTGGACCTATCGGTAATGAGAGACTGGAAAAATTGATTGGAGTCAGAGTTATTGGGCGTACAGAACACAATTTCACCTACATGAGTCCGACCGAGGCGGGTTCAGAACTATTTGCCGGGTTCAGCCATTTGGCGCCTTTAACCATTGATATGCATCAGACCGAGGTTGAAATAGTAGATTCTCAGAATCTGACTGTCCTGGCTACTGCCACGCTTCCCTACACTTTGACAGGAACCAGCGAGTTCGCGGCAATCCATTCCAACCCTCCCGGAATCTATACTGACAGACCTTGCGCACTGCTTAAACAAGTGGGAAACAGTAAAATAATCTGGACGGCCGCTCCGATTGAAATGTCCCGGCCATACATGAGCCGTCAGGTATATTTACGCATGGTAGATTACCTACGCGGGGAAGCAACTTTTGTATCAAATGCGCCGAAGTTTGTGGAAGTTCTTGAGTGGAATAAGGATGGTACTGATTATTTCGCAGTAATAAATGAGCAGGAGGAGTCTCCCATAGCGCCTATGTACGACATCACTATTGAGGTTAAGGGCGCTGCCGGCAGGAAAGCATATCTCCTGCCACAGAAAACAGAGTTGAAAACCGAGACGATAAATGGAGATACTCTGAAAATCCATATACCCAAACTGGAGATCTTCCATATCATTCAACTCTTATAAAATAATAAATAGGTAATTGCGAAACTATCTATTTTCAATATGTAGTTGTGCAATATATACAAAACATAAGCAGGTGCTCTGCCGCCGTCGGTACTTAGGTGCCGTATTTTGGCACCTTATGTACCGCTACTGGCGGCAATGCAGCGAAAGCGTGCCTGCG
>JAIDPH010000109.1 GCA_029062885.1 Lachnospiraceae bacterium | reverse complement strand
CATATTGAAAGCGGTGCAGATGTTACGATTGCATATAATGAGCAGGAATTGCCCAAGGGTTTTGTAACGGCTCAATTGGATGATAAGTGCTATTATTATACTTTTGCCATAGAGGATGGAAGAATAACTAAAATTTATGTTAATCCACAGGAAGCGGGAGTTCAGAACTTCTCAATGAATATTTATGTTATTGAGCGTGAACTGCTGATTAATATGATTAATACGGCATTTGTGCGTGGTCAGCATTACTTTGAAAGGGATGTGCTTTTGCCGTTGCTTAACAAACTGGATGTTCGTGCATATAAGTATGACGGATATGTTGCGCGTATCAGTGACATGAAGAGCTATTTTGATGAAAATATGAAGCTGTTGGATGATTATAATCTGGATGCTTTGTTCTCCGGCGCACCGATTTATACGAAGCTTCACGGAGGCGACCCAACCAGATATATTAACGGAGCAAAAGTTAAGGAAGTAATGGCTGCCGATGGTTGTGTAATCGAAGGCGAAGTAGAGAACAGCATTTTGTTCCGTGGAGTAAAAATTGCAAAAGGTGCCAAAGTTAAGAATTGTGTTCTGATGCAGGGCACAGAGGTAGAGGCAGGAGCTGAGATTGAATATCTTGTTACAGACAAGAATGTTAAGATTTCAGCCGGAAAAGAAATGAAGGGAACAGATACATTCCCTGTTTATATCGGAAAGTTCCAGACGGTATAAAGGATTAAAAAAGACGCAGGGGACATTTCCATACGGAAGTGTCCCCTATACTAATGTGAAAAATAAATTTTTTACACATGCTTGCATGTGTTATGCAATATTTGTGCAGGCATCAATGATGCCTTATGCCCTTAAATTCGCGGGCTGTTGGCAGTATGGGTGATTGGTATGAATAATGAATTAACTAAGCAGGATATCGAAAAAATGCAGGAAGAGATAGAGTACCGTAAACTGGTGGTACGCAAGGAAGCTCTTGAGGATGTGAAGGCAGCCAGAGCTCATGGGGATCTGAGTGAAAATTTTGAATATCATGCCGCGAAAAAAGTAAAGAATCAGAATGAGAGCAGAATCCGTTATCTTGAAAGGATGATTAAGACAGCGGTTATAGTTTCGGATGAGTCCGCCGAGGATGAGGTCGGCATGAATAATACTGTTGAGGTTTATTTTGAAGAAGACGGAACAACTGAAAAATATAAGCTTGTAACAACTGTCCGCGGCAATTCGCTGGAAGGACTTATCAGTACGGAATCTCCGCTTGGAAGCGCTCTTATGGGGCATAAGGTTGGTGACAGAGTGCATGTTATGGTCAATGACAGTTACGGATATGATGTTACGATCAAATCCATTGAGAATACGGTAGATGACGGAAGCGATAAGCTGAGAAGCTTTTAATTGGGAGGTTTTATGGTAATACCACAGACAGGCAGAAGAATATCCAAAAGTGATACTTACTTAAATTGTGCAGAGGCTTTTGCCTACAGGAGCACTTGTATTAAGCGTAAATACGGAGCTGTAATAGTAAAAGACGACGCCGTTATTTCAACAGGTTATAACGGCTCACCAAGAGGCTTTGAAAACTGTTGCGATATTGGTGTATGTCCGCGGATTCCACTAAATATGCATCAGGGAGAAGGGTACGAGATATGCCGTGCAATTCATGCGGAAGCCAATGCATTGTTGAATTGTTCAAGGGAGCAGACGATGGGAGCAGATTTATATCTGGCGGGCATAAATCCCGAAGACTGTTCCGTGCATAAGGCAAAACCCTGCCCGCTTTGTGCCAGAATGATTATTCAGGCCGGAATCAGGAATGTAATACTGCGGGTTGGAGATGGTGAAGATAACTATGTGACAATACCAGCTAATGAGTTGGAATGGTATAAAGAACCAACCTAGACAAATATATGTAAAAAAGGTATACTGAAGGCATATTAGTGTCAGAATTAACGGGGTGAGCGAGGTATACAAATGGAGTATAAAGAAATTCCTTTTGAAAAGAGAATTAATGAGAATATTAGAAACTATGCAATGGATAATTTGTATCCGGTCGGCTCTTTAACGGCACATCTGAAAGCACTTGCGGCGGTGACCGGAGCAGAGCTTTTATTGACGGACAGACATGGGGAAAAGATAGTTTCTGTTGGTAATTTTGCGGGTTTTGTGCCTGATGTTGTGGGAGAGCCGGGAAGAAAGGTGCGCATATATAACAGAACAGTGGCGCATCTGTATGCTAAGACAAACGGCGTGGAAGAAGATAAACTTCAGGATGTAGATAGAATGCTTGATGTAACGGTCATCATGCTTTCATATTTAGGTGAAGAGGCCTATCTGCACAGAGAATCCGCTATTTATATGGATGAGCTTGAAGAAAAACTGGAAGAGCGGCATACGCAGGCAGCTGTCGGTAGAAATGAGGATGTGCTGACAGGCGTATATCATAAGTTCTATTTTGAAGAGCGTATGAATGTGATTGACCGCTCCGGAGTTATTCCGATAGCTGTAATTAATGCCAACATCAATGACTGGAAATATGTCAATGACCATTATGGTGACGAGGAAAGCGACCGTCTTATAAAAACTATTGCCGGCATTCTGAAGGAAGAAGCTAAGCCGGATTATGTGATTGGACGTGTAGATGGTGACGTATTCATTATTTTAATTCCGATGGCGGAGGATGGCGAAGCCGAAGATTACTGTCGCAGAGTGCAGGAAGCCTGCATAGCATATGAAGATGATATTATTGCACCTTCCGTAGCCTGTGGTATTGTATATAAGACAAATGTCGAAAAGAAGATTGCAGACGTGCTTCCGGATGCAGAATATGAGATGTTCAATAACAAGCTTGAAATCAAGAATACTCCGGGATATCGTGAGCGTCTGGAAAAGAAAAAATAAAAAAAGTATTAAATTCCACTTTTTGGGAAATAATGAGAAAATAAGAGAAAAGTTGAGAAAACGAAAGTAAAATTGAGTAAACATGGCAAAATATGCTTCTGATTACAGTTGCAAAGTAAATGCTATGAAATTAATATATGTTTAATGATTAGCACTCAACTCGAAAGAGTGCTAACAAACAGATGAAAGGGCAGTTGTGATGGTATAATAACGACTGCGAAAAAGAAAAAGGAGTATTATATATAAGGAGGCAAAAATATGAAATTAGTACCATTAGGCGACAGAGTCGTATTGAAACAGTTAGTAGCTGAAGAAACAACTAAATCCGGTATTGTTCTTCCCGGACAGAGTAAAGAGAAGCCGCAGCAGGCAGAAGTTATTGCAGTCGGACCGGGCGGTGTTGTTGACGGGAAAGAAGTAAAAATGGAAGTAAAAGCCGGTCAGCAGGTTATTTACTCCAAATATTCAGGAACAGAAGTAAAGGTTGACGAAGAAGAGTATATTATTGTAAGACAGAATGATATTCTGGCGGTTCTTTCAGAATAATATGCAGTTGTATTAAATGTTAAATGAAAATTAGGAGGCAATGAATCATGGCTAAAGAAATTAAATATGGAGCAGAAGCAAGAGCTGCTTTGGAATCAGGCGTAAATAAGTTAGCAGATACAGTGAGAGTAACCCTCGGACCTAAGGGTAGAAACGTTGTTTTAGATAAATCTTATGGCGCACCGCTTATAACTAATGACGGTGTTACTATTGCAAAAGAAATTGAGCTTGAAGATGCATTCGAGAACATGGGCGCACAGCTTGTAAAAGAAGTAGCTACCAAGACGAATGATGTGGCAGGTGACGGTACTACAACAGCAACCGTTCTGGCACAGGCTATGGTAAATGCAGGAATTAAGAATCTGGCAGCAGGCGCTAATCCGATTATCTTAAGAAAAGGAATGAAGAAAGCAACCGATGTTGCAGTAGATGCAATTGCCAAAATGAGCTCTAAGGTAAACGGAAAAGAGCATATCGCCAGAGTTGCAGCTGTTTCTTCAGGTGATGAAGAAGTAGGTAAGCTGGTAGCAGACGCTATGGAAAAGGTTTCCGGCGACGGCGTTATCACTATTGAAGAGAGCAAGACAATGTTAACAGAGCTTGACCTGGTAGAAGGTATGCAGTTTGACAGAGGCTATATCTCAGCATATATGGCAACAGATATGGATAAGATGGAAGCTACTCTGGAGAATCCTTATATTCTTATTACAGATAAGAAGATTTCAAATATTCAGGAAATTTTGCCTATTCTGGAGCAGATTGTACAGTCAGGAGCTAAACTGCTGATTATTGCAGAAGATGTGGAAGGTGAAGCATTGACGACTTTGATCGTCAACAAGCTTCGCGGTACATTCAATGTTGTTGCTGTTAAGGCTCCGGGATATGGTGACAGAAGAAAGGCAATGTTAGAAGATATAGCTATCTTAACAGGCGGTCAGGTAATCAGTTCTGAACTTGGACTGGAGCTTAAAGATGCTACTATGGATCAGCTTGGACATGCGAAATCCGTAAAGGTTCAGAAAGAGAATACGGTTATTGTTGACGGAGAAGGCGATAAGGAAGCTATTCAGGCAAGAATCTCACAGATTAAGAAACAGATTGAAGAGACAACGTCTGACTTTGACAGAGAAAAATTACAGGAGCGTCTTGCTAAATTAGCAGGCGGCGTTGCAGTAATCCGTGTCGGAGCAGCTACAGAAACAGAGATGAAGGAAGCTAAACTCCGTCTGGAAGACGCTTTGGCAGCTACAAGGGCAGCAGTGGAAGAAGGTATTATCGCAGGCGGCGGTTCTGCATATATCCATGCATCCAAAGAGGTTGCAAAATTTGCTGATACTCTGGAAGGTGACGAAAAGACAGGAGCGCAGATTGTATTAAAGGCTCTGGAATCTCCTTTGTACCACATTGTAGCTAATGCAGGTCTGGAAGGCTCAGTCATCATTAACAAGGTAAGAGAATCCAATGTCGGAATCGGCTTTGATGCATTGAAAGAGGAGTATGTTGATATGGTTGAGGCTGGTATACTTGATCCTGCTAAAGTTTCAAGAAGCGCTCTTCAGAACGCGACAAGTGTAGCTTCTACGCTTTTGACAACCGAATCCGTAGTTGCTAACATCAAAGAAGCAGAACCTGCAATGCCTGCAGGCGGCGCCGGAATGGGCGGGATGATGTAAAAAAGCTTAATTTGCTTCGCAAATAAAGCTGCAAGAAATTGCGGGGCAATTTCTCGCGGACTATTGAAGATATAAGAGTATGATTTAATGATGGACCGCTGCTCCTGATTTGTGGGAGTGGCGGTTTTTTGTTTAAATTATATATTATTATAGAAAGAATATTTTGACTTACATAACATTTAATATTATAATACATTATAATTAGGACAAAGATAAAGCGACCGGGTGATTTATATGGCAGAAGAAGAAAAAAGAGAAGTAGTTATTGATGACGGTAGAATTGAATCAATAGAAGAATTTCAAGCTCCCGAAACATTATATCAGGAGCTTATCACACGCGTGCGTAAATATCACCCGTCGGATGACATATCATTGATTGAAAAGGCTTATAATCTGGCATATGAAGCGCACAAGGAGCAGGTTCGCAAATCCGGTGAACCGTATATTATTCATCCGTTATGTGTTGCCATCGTTCTGGCAGATTTGGAACTGGATAAGGAAACAATTGTTGCCGGGTTATTGCATGATGTAGTAGAAGATACCCCTATAACGGATGAAGAAATTAAAGAAATGTTCGGCGAAGACGTGGCGCTTCTTGTAGATGGCGTTACGAAGCTGGATAAATTGAATTTTCATGGCATGAATGATAAGGATGCCGAAAAGCTGGAAAGGCAGGCGGAGAACCTTCGTAAGATGTTTCTTGCCATGGCGAAGGATATAAGGGTAATTTTGATTAAGCTTGCCGACAGACTTCACAATATGCGTACTCTGCAATACAGAAATCCGGAGAAGCAGCAGGAAGTTGCAAGGGAAACGCTGGATATTTATTCTCCTATAGCACATAGACTTGGCATATCTAAAATTAAGGTGGAATTGGATGACCTGTCTTTGAAATATCTGGAGCCCGAGGCTTATTATGATTTGGTTGATAAGATTGCAATCCGCAAAAGTGTACGTGAAAAATATATTCAGACAATCGTGGATGAAGTCAGTGAGCATATAGAGCATGCGGGAATTAAAGCGCAGATTGACGGACGTATCAAGCATTTTTTCAGTATATATAAAAAGATGATAAATCAGAATAAGACAATTGACCAGATATATGATTTGTTCGCGGTAAGGATAATTGTGGACTCGGTCAAGGACTGCTACGCGGCGCTCGGTGTTATTCATGAGATGTATAAACCGATTCCGGAACGTTTTAAGGATTATATCGCAATGCCGAAAGCCAATATGTATCAGTCTTTGCATACAACCTTGATTGGAACGAGTGGGATTCCGTTTGAAATACAGATACGTACCTATGAAATGCATAAAGCTGCTGAGTATGGTATTGCCGCCCATTGGAAATATAAACGGGAATCTGACGGAAAAAAGGTGGAAACCCAGGAAGAAGAGAAATTAGTATGGCTGCGCCAGATTTTGGAATGGCAGCAGACGGAGGAAGACAACAAAGAATTCATGCAGCTATTGAAGAGCGACCTGAATCTTTTTTCCGATCAGGTATATTGCTTTACTCCTACCGGAGATGTCAAGAATCTTCCGGCCGGATGTACGCCTATTGATTTTGCCTATAGTATCCACAGTGCGGTTGGAAATACGATGATTGGTGCAAGAGTAAACGGTAAACTGGTTACGATTGATTACGAGATTAAGAACGGCGACCAGATAGAGATCATGACTTCACAGAATTCCAAGGGTCCGAGTCGTGACTGGCTGAATGTGGTGAAAAGTACACAGGCGAAAAATAAGATAAATCAGTGGTTCAAGCATCAGCTAAAAGAAGATAATATAGTAAAAGGCAGAGAACTGATTCAGAATTACTGCAAGGCAAAAGGTATTAATACACAGGATATACTGATTTCCAAGTATGAGGAATCGGTTATGCAAAAGTACGGTTTTCAGGATTGGGATTCAGTGCTTGCTGCCGTAGGACATGGCGGGCTTAAAGAAGGTCAGATTGTCAACCGGATGCAGGAATTATATGACAGCGACCATCGGAAAGTGATGTCTAATGAAGACGTCTTGGCTGAAATACAGGAAAATACACAGTTCAGCCGCCTTCGTGACAAAAAGAGTTCCAGCGGTATCGTCGTAAAGGGCATTCATGATGTGGCAGTAAGATTCTCAAAATGCTGCAGCCCTGTACCGGGGGATGAGATCGTTGGTTTTGTGACAAGAGGGCGCGGGGTTTCCATTCATCGTACCGATTGTATCAATATTATGAATCTTCCGGAAATTGACCGTGTAAGGTTGATTGATGCAGAGTGGCAGAGTAACGGAGAGAGTGAGGGCGATGAGAAGTATACGGCGGAAATAACTATCTTTGCCAACAATCGAAACGGATTGCTCGCAGATATTTCCAAAGCATTGACAGAGAAAGATATAGATATTTTGGCGCTAAATACAAGGGTGAGCAAGAAGGGGACCGCTACGATGTCTGTCAGCTTTGAAATAAAGAGCAGGAGTGAGCTGGATCGCATTATTGATAAAATCCGCACGATAGAGAGCGTGCTGGATATAGAGAGGACGACAAGTTGAATTTCAGAAGTTCTGGCTACTGAAGGAAAGCTTAGCAATTGTCTATATATTGCATAAAGAGAAAGGAGCATAGTTATTATATGTCAGACTTGAAGATAGGCAGGTTGATGCTTGGTGTCTGCCAGACTAATTGTTACTTTGTATATAAGGAAGGAACGAATGATGTAATTTTTTTCGACCCGGCTGACAAAGGAGACTATATATACGAGACTCTTACAGGAAAAGGCTTTCGGATAGCAGGAATTCTGCTTACGCATGGACATTTTGACCACATCTGGGGAACAAATAAACTGCGGGAGCTTTCGGGTGCGCCGATTTATGCGTATGAGGAAGAAAAGGTATTATGTGAGGATGCGGCTGTTAATATGTCTGCGCGGGCAGGAAGAGCCTATACGGTGATTCCTGACAGATATTTAAAGGATGGGGAGGAAATCACAATTGCGGATATGACCTGCAGACTGATTTCGACACCGGGACATACGATTGGAAGCTGTTGCTATTATTTTGAAGACGATGGTATATTAGTAAGCGGCGATACCCTGTTTCAGGAATCGGTCGGAAGGACGGATTTGCCAACCGGCAGCATGGGAGAACTGACTCGTTCAATCAGAGAGAAGTTATTCATTCTTCCGGATGATGTCAAAGTATATCCTGGACATGGCGATGTGACGGATATTGGACATGAAAAGAAGTATAATCCGTTTTGCTAAAAAGCGGATGAGAATTTGGCTGAAACAGAAAAACAGGACTCATTGCGGGGCAGAAACGCCCCGTTTTTGATAATAAATTATGCAGGAGAAAAAAGTGGCATCAGATTTAAAAGAGAGTGTTGATGTAAAAGCACGTATATCTGCACTTGCCAGGGAAATCATAAAATTGGCACATGACGGTATTCTGATAAATATGCGTTTTCTGGATGTGGCATTATCTAAGTTAGTATTGGAAGAACGTGCCGATATGGGTGATTTTGCCTTTGACGGAGCGACGCTTTATTATGACCCTGCGCTTTTGCTTACCGGATACAGGGAGGAGCCGAACTATATGGTAAGGCTCTACCTGCATGTGTTATTACACTGCATTTTTTATCACAGCTTTCAGACTGATAAGCTGGAAAGAGAGTATTGGGATTTGGCGTCTGATATTGCGGTGGAAAATACGATTTTAGAGATGAATCTGCATCTTTCCGTTCTATCGTCGGATTCTGCATTGCAAAGCAGACTGGATATTTTGAAAAAGCAGGCAGGAGGTCTGACCGCAGAGAAGATATACCGTCATTTCAGGATAGAGCCGCCGTCGAACAAGGCGGTGAGAGAATGGAATAAACTGTGCCATCATGACACACATATATATTGGGACAAGAAGGAAGAGCTCGAACTTTCGCAGGAGGAATGGCGTAAGGTAAGCGAGCGGATTAAGGCAGATTTAAAAAGTTTTTCTAAGGATAAAAATAATGCGCAGAGTATGGAAGAGAATCTGAGGGAAGCCACCAAAGAGAGATATGACTATACTGATTTTCTAAAGCGGTTCATGGTCATGGGGGAGACTGTTCAGATAAATGATGATGAATTTGACTATATTTATTATACTTATGGCTTGTCGCATTATGGAAATATGCCGCTTGTAGAGCCGCTGGAATACAAAGATGCCAATAAAATCAGGGATTTTGTGATTGCGATTGATACTTCCGCCTCATGCCGCGGTGAAGTAGTACAGGCATTTCTTAACAGGACTTATCAGATTATGCAGGATAAAGAAAATTTTTTTAAGAAGATTAACGTGCACATTATTCAGTGCGATAAAGAAGTACAGAGTGATACGAAGATAACCTGCAGGGAAGATTTTGATTTATTTATGAAAAACGGGAAGCTGCGCGGATTCGGTTCTACTGATTTCAGACCGGTCTTTCAATATATAGAAAAACTGCGCCGGGAAGGCGAATTTGACAATTTAAAGGGGCTGCTCTATTTTACGGACGGTTATGGAATATATCCGGAACAGATGCCGGACTATGATACGGCGTTTGTGTTTTTAAATGATGATGGAGAATCTTTAAGAGTACCTCCATGGGCAATTAAAATCGTGCTGAATGAAGAACAGTGTATCGGGAGTGAACCCGCAGTTTAAGAAAGGGAATTGCAGTAAAAGATGAATATAAAACAGGCGAAGGAATATATCAAGGATTCCGTGAAGTTATATTTGAAGAAGGATGAGGATGGAGAGTACAGGATTCCGGTGGTCAGACAACGCCCGATTTTCATGCTTGGGGCGCCCGGTATAGGCAAGACGGCTGTTATGGAGCAAATCGCACAGGAGCTTGGTATTGCGATTGTTTCTTATTCCATGACGCACCATACAAGGCAGTCTGCGCTGGGGCTTCCTTTTATCGCACATAAGGAGTATGAAGGGCTTGCTTATGATGTATCTGAATATACCATGAGCGAAATAATTGCCTCCATTTATGATGTGATGAGAGAAAGCGGCATCAGGGAAGGAATACTTTTCCTCGATGAGATTAACTGTGTGTCAGAGACCTTGGCGCCTTCCATGCTGCAATTTTTGCAGTATAAGACTTTCGGGCGGCATAAGGTTCCGGAAGGCTGGGTAATAGTAACAGCGGGAAATCCGCCTGAATATAACAAATCTGTACGGGAGTTTGATATTGTCACACTGGACAGAATGAAGATTCTGGAAGTAGAAGCGGACTATGAGGTTTGGAAAGAATACGCGAAAGAAAAGAATCTGCATACGGCTATAGTAAATTATCTTGATTTGAAAAAAGAAGATTTTTATCTGGTAGAGACGACGGTCAAAGGAAAAAGTTATATTACGGCAAGAGGCTGGGAAGATTTATCCGCAATGATGCTGCTTTACGAAGAGGAAGGTATGAAAGTGGAAGAATCCCTTGTTGAACAGTATATTAGAAATACGCGGGTAGTTAAGGAATTTTGTGCATATTATGATTTGTATCAGAAGTATAAAAAGGATTACAGCATAGAAGATATCTTAATGGGACAGCCGTCGGCAAAGGCGGGAGAAAGGGCAAGAAAGGCCGATTTTGATGAAAGGCTTTCACTTATGGGAATGCTGATTGATTATGTGCAGCATGAAATTCGTGAAAATATGGAGAAGTTTGACTATATCAATAATATTCTGGTTCATATGAAAGCAC
>JAIDPH010000108.1 GCA_029062885.1 Lachnospiraceae bacterium | reverse complement strand
ATATTTATGAGAAAAATGGATTTAAAGAAATAAAGCTTGACAATTATGAGTATATGCGTGGTGATATAGCATTCGAGTATATTTCAGATAATTAGTTTTGTTTCTCTTAAATTAATTTTATGTACTATATTTAAATTGTGTGTTAAAATAAGAAATGTTAGTTTGCAGATATAGCATACAAAATACACAATTATATATCAGTATGGCTGATTGAAACAGATAAACGGGGAGTGAAAATAAAATGATCAAAGCAGGAATCATCGGAGCGACAGGCTACGCAGGAGGCGAGCTGGTAAGACTTTTGACAGCGCATAAAGAAGTGCAGATTAAGTGGTATGGCTCCAGAAGCTATATAGATAAGAAATATGCGCAGGTCTATCAGAATATGTTCCAGATTGTAGACGATGTCTGCATGGATGATAACATGGAAGAACTGGCTGATCAGGTGGACGTTATTTTTACGGCGACTCCGCAAGGTCTGTGCGCGTCGCTTGTTAATGATGAGATTCTCTCTAAGGTGAAAATTATCGACCTGAGCGCGGATTTCAGAATTAAAGATGTGGCAGTCTATGAAAAATGGTACGGTATCGAGCATAAGTCACCGCAGTACATAGACGAAGCGGTATACGGACTTTGTGAGCTGAACAGGGAAGCAGTGAAAAAGGCAAGACTGACCGCCAATCCGGGCTGCTATACGACATGCTCTATTCTGACGGCTTATCCTTTGGTAAAAGAAGGGCTTATTGATGCCGATACGCTTATCATAGACGCTAAGAGCGGAACCTCCGGCGCAGGACGCGGTGCGAAAGTGCCGAATCTGTACTGTGAAGTGAACGAGAATATCAAGGCATATGGTGTGGCGAGCCACAGACACACGCCGGAAATCGAAGAGCAGCTTAGCTATGCGGCGGGAAGACAACTTACGCTTTCCTTTACTCCTCATCTGGTACCGATGAACAGAGGCATTCTGGTGACGGAGTATGCAACACTTCTTCCTGTAAAAAAGGCTGACGGCAGCACTGCATTGCCGGATTATGAGCAGGTTAAGGATGTATATGATAAATACTATCAAAATGAAAAATTTGTCCGTGTTCTGGAAAAAGGCGTATGTCCTGAGACAAAATGGGTTGAGGGCAGCAATTATGTGGATATAGGTTTCGTAATCGACGAGCGGACCGGACGCATTATTATGATGGGCGCTTTGGATAATCTTGTAAAAGGCGCGGCAGGACAGGCAGTACAGAATATGAACCTGATGTTTGGACTTCCTGAAAGCGAAGGACTTGACTTAGTACCGATGTTCCCGTAGGTGATGGGCGTTTTCAGTTGTGCATGAACTTGCAGGCTGAATAAAGTAGAGGAGTAATACTTATATGACAAGGGTAATGACAATAGACGATTATGATGAGGTATACAGCTTATGGATGTCGATAAAGGGCTTCGGCATCCGCAGCGTGGATGACTCCAGAGAAGGAGTGGAAGCGTTTTTAAAAAGAAATCCATTGACCAGCGTAGTCGATATTGAAGACGGCAAAATTGTAGGCGCCATTTTATGCGGTCATGACGGCAGACGCGGCTGCCTTTATCACGTATGTGTGGCGGAAGGTTACAGAATGCGCGGCATAGGAAAGGCAATGGTCGTATACTGCATGAATGCGTTAAAAAAGGAAAACATCAATAAAGTAACCCTTATTGCTTTTACAAAAAATGATATCGGCAACGCCTTCTGGAAACAAATCGGTTGGACCAGACGCGAAGACCTGAATTATTACGATTTTACGTTAAATACGGAAAATATAACTGCATTTAATGCGGACTAGAATAAATGAAAACTCCAAAATTATAGAAAATAACGATACTTTAGTAAAAAAATGAATTTACAAAAGTAATAAGTTATTTTATTATAAATAGGAAATTTAAATGTAAAAAATTCCGTAATTTCCAAGGAATTCTAAGAAAGGAACAACGTGAATTAATATGAACATAATAGACGGCGGCGTTACCGCAGCAAAAGGCTTTGAGGCAGCAGGCGTAGAAGCCGGCATTAAATATCAGAACAGAAAAGACATGGCGCTCATTTACAGTAAAACCCCGTGTAAAGCAGCAGGCGTTTTTACAAGCAACATAGTAAAGGCGTCTCCGGTTATGTGGGATAAGGAAATAGTGGCGCATTCTCCTTATGTGCAGGCAGTTGTCATAAACGCAGGTATAGCCAATGCCTGTACCGGAAAGCAGGGTTACGACTGTTGCGCAAGAACAGCTAAAGCAGCGTCAGAGAGCCTGAATATTCCGGAAAATGCCGTGATTGTGGCTTCAACCGGTGTTATTGGTATGCAGCTTCCGGTAGATAAAATTACGGCAGGAGTTAAATTACTTGCAGAGCAGAAAAAAGATACTATCGAGGCAGGCCGGATAGCAGCGGAGTCCATAATGACGACGGATACAATATCCAAACAGGCGGCCGTAACAATTGAAATCGGCGGCAAGACGGTGACTATCGGCGGTATGTGTAAGGGTTCGGGAATGATTCATCCCAATATGTGTACAATGCTTGGATTTATAACCACGGACATTGCGATTTCCAAAGAACTTATGCAGGAAGCGCTTAGTGAAGATGTAATAGATACTTTTAACATGATATCGGTAGACGGAGATACTTCTACAAATGACACACTTGTCATATTGGCGAACGGCATGGCGGAAAATCCCGAAGTGACTGAGAAAAACGAAGACTATGAGAAATTTAAAGAAGCGCTGAACTATATTAATACAACTCTTGCAAAAATGATGGCGGGAGACGGAGAGGGCGCTACTGCTTTATTTGAAACAAAAGTAATTCATGCGAGAACCAAGGAAGAAGCCCGTAAATTAAGTAAATCCGTTGTATGCTCCAATCTGACCAAGGCTGCAATCTATGGACATGACGCCAACTGCGGAAGGATTATGTGCGCGCTTGGCTATTCAGGAGTTGATTTTGACCCTGATAAGGTAATGCTTTATCTTGAGAATGATAATGAGAGTCTTCTTGTCTTTAAGGATGGCGTATTCACAGATTATAGCGAGGAAGATGCGAGCCGTATCCTTTCTTCACCACAGGTCAGAGCCCTTGTGGACATGAATATGGGCGAAGCCGAGGCGGCTGCATGGGGTTGTGACCTTACCTACGATTATGTTAAAATTAATGCGGATTACAGAAGTTAATTCATAGATATTCGGAAAGGAACTGAAAGAGATAATGGAACAAAAAGAAATGACAACAATTCTGGAGAAAGCGGAAACCCTTATTGAAGCTCTCCCTTATATACAGAAATTTAACAGGAAGATTATTGTCGTGAAATACGGCGGCAGCGCCATGAGCAATGAAGAACTGCAAAAAAACGTTATTAAAGACGTCACCCTGCTTAAGCTGGTAGGCTTTAAGCCCATAATTGTACATGGCGGCGGCAAGGAAATCAGCAGATGGGTAGGCAAGGTCGGTAAAGAGGCGGAATTCGTAAACGGATTGCGCGTAACAGACGCTGAAACCATGGAAATTGCTGAAATGGTATTAAACAAGGTGAATAAGAGTCTGGTAAGCATGGTACAGGAATTAGGTGTTAAGGCAGTCGGTATCAGCGGCAAAGACGGCGGGCTCTTGGAATGCGATAAAAAGTATACTGACGGGAAGGACATCGGTTTTGTAGGAGATATTAAGCAGGTCAATCCCAAGGTATTGTATGATTTGCTTGAAAAAGATTTCCTGCCAATCGTAGCGCCTATCGGTCTTGATGATAAATTCCAGACTTACAATATCAATGCTGACGATGCGGCATGTGCGATTGCGAAGGCGGTATCTGCGGAAAAACTGGCTTTCCTGACAGATATAGAAGGACTGTACAGTGATGTTAACGATAAATCTACTTTTATTCCGCGACTGACAGTATCTAAGGCTGAAGAACTCATAAATGAAGGCTGTATCGGCGGCGGTATGCTTCCCAAACTGACCAACTGCACGGATGCCGTAAGAGAGGGCGTAGGCAGAGTCCATATTCTGGACGGACGTATTCCTCACTGCCTGCTGCTTGAAATCTTCACCAATCAGGGTATCGGCACTGCGATTGTGAAGGATGAGGATATTGATGTGATGGAGACGGAGTAGTATGAAAATTAAGAACTACGAACCTTCGTATATAGAAATTTATAATAAAGATAGAGAAATAATATTGAGGGAAAAATCCCTTGTTGCATTTTCGCAGAATGACATGAAAATTCGGGCAATTGGAACGGATGCAGAGACTTTCCAAAATATGGATGATATTCTGATTGTTTCTCCGCTGCGGCATGGAATGATCGCTGATTTTACTGTCGCTGAGCGTATGTTCAAATATTGGATTTGGAAGACCTGGGGGAGGCCAAAAATGTTTTCCAGACCGCGTATTGCAGTATCAGCGCCGGAGGATATGACAGTAGTAGAAAGAAAGGCACTGGAAGATGCCATGTATTGTGCAGGGGCAAAAGAAGTTTTTATCAGCGAGGATTCATCGGAACGTTTTTGGGATGATGTGATGAAGGAAGATGATAAGCGGCGTTCGCTCTATGACTTGTTTATTGTTATTATTCCGGAGGAAAAAAATTATAATTATACGGAAAATTTGAAGTGTATTCAGAAAGGAAAAGAATGCGATATGATAATGCAGGAATATATAGACGAGGCGGAGAAAGCGCTCTTGCATACCTACAACCGTTATCAGGTGGTATTTGATAAGGGCGAGGGTGTGTATCTTTATGATGTTGAAGGAAAAAAATATCTGGATTTTGTATCGGGGATTGCTGTCTTTGCACTCGGATATCAGAACAGGGAATATAATGATGCCCTGAAATCTCAGATAGATAAGATAATTCATACTTCTAATTACTATTATAATGTACCGGCGATTGAAGCTGCCAAGAAACTGAAAGAAATATCCGGAATGGACAGGGTATTTTTTACTAACAGCGGCGCGGAAGCAATCGAAGGAGCAATCAAGGCGGCAAGAAAATACGCATACCTTAAAGATGGTAAAACAGACCATGAAATCATTGCGATGAACCACTCGTTCCACGGCAGGACCTACGGTGCGCTTTCCGTTACGGGAAATCCGCATTATAGGGAGGCGTTCGAGCCTATGATTGGAAATATCCGTTTTGCCGATTTGAATGATTTTGACAGCGTTATGGCTAATGTGAATGAAAAGACATGCGCCATTTTATTTGAAACGATTCAGGGAGAAGGCGGACTGCATCCTGCTGATGAGGATTTCATGAAAAAAGTGAAAAAACTCTGTGAGGAGCGCGATATCCTTCTGATTCTGGATGAGATTCAGTGCGGTATGGGCAGAACAGGCTATATGTACGCATGGCAGAGATTCGGCATCAAGCCTGATATTATGACTACGGCTAAAGCGCTTGGCTGCGGCGTTCCTGTCGGAGCGTTCCTGATGACGGAGAAAGTAGGCGCTAATTCGCTTGCAGCGGGAGACCATGGTACGACTTATGGCGGCAATCCGCTTGCATGTGCTGCAATCTGTAAAGTGATTGAGTTATTTGAAAAAGAGCATATACTTGACAATGTGAAAGAAGTAGGAGCTTACTTAGAGGCGCAGCTTGATAAGCTTGTAGAGGAATTTGATTTCATAGAAGAAAGGCGCGGCGTAGGTTTGATGCAGGGGCTTGTATTCAGTGAACCAGTAAGGGATATTATTGCAGGGGCAATAGAGAATGGGCTGATTTTAATCAATGCGGGAAACAATATTATTCGTTTCGTGCCGCCGCTTGTCATTACGAAACAGAACGTAGATGAAATGATCGGGATATTGAGGAAGAGTCTGGCTTAAGGGTAAAGAATAGGAGAATGAGAAGTGACGTTTAAAAATAGAGTTACCGCCGTTTTATTAACAGCATGTGTCGCCGCCGGTATTTACGGCATTGCGCATAATAGAATGGAGGTAAAATGGGAAGAAGAAGCGGAAGAAAGCGATGACTCCCTTTTCGGACACAGGGAGACTCTGTACTTATGGTATACGGATGAGGCTTTAACTGATTATTTAAACAGCGTGGCGGTTTCCTATAATGAATACCAGCAGGAAGCCCGTGTTATTCCGGTTCATTCATCAGGTTCGGAATATCTGGAAACAATTAATAACGCTTCTTTACAGTCAGATGAAGTGCCAGACCTGTATATCGTGGGAAACGATTCGCTTGAGAAAGCATATCTGGCAGGGCTTGCATCAGAAATAAAGATGCCGGATGAAGCTGCCGGATTGGACAGTTTTTTCCCAGAATCATCAATTTGTGCCATAACCTATCATGGAAAGCAGGTTGCTTATCCGTTTTACTTTGAGACAAGTTCTTTTCTTTACAACAAGACTTATCTGGAAGAGTGGGCGCGTACACAGATAGAGGCTGAAATGGATGCTGCGGAAGGCGAGGCGGCTCAGGCTGCAATAGAGAATTCAGGAACGCCTGAAGCGAATGAAACGACTGCGGACGGCGAAGCGGCAGCGCAGGATTTTGATTTTGAAAGTGCGGTGGCGGCGCGCATCGAGGAAACGCTTCCTAAAACAATTGATGATATTCTGGATTTTGCGGATTCATATGTTGCGCCGGAGCAGGTTGAGGCAGTATTTAAATGGGATGTATCCGATATCTTCTATAACTATTTCTTTGTAGGAAACTATATTGATGTAGGGAGTATGACAGGAGATAATGAGGAGTCTATCAACATTTATAATGAAAATGCCATTCACTGTATGAGGGTTTATCAAAATCTGAATCAGTTCTTTTACATTGATACGGAAGAAAGCGATTATGCGAATGTCATACAGGACTTTATAGACGGTAAAATAGTATATACGGTTGTGACAACTGATGCATTGGCAAAAATAGAGGAAGCGAAGAAGAATGAAGAATTTCTATATGAATACGGTACTTCGGTTATACCTGATATAAACAGCGAGCTAGTTTCACGCTCCTTATCAGTGACGCAGTGTGTAGTAGTCAACGGATACTCGACTCATAAGGATATAGCGAATGATTTTGCAATGTTTTTATCCTGCTATAATGAAGATAATCTGTACGACAGAACGGGTAAGGTTCCTGCTCTTCGAGGAGTGAACTTTGAAAATACAAACCTTGAGGCGTTTGTATCGGAATATGAAAAATCATTTCCTGAGCCTAAGATGATAGAGACAAGCAATTACTGGGTAGAGATGGAAATTGCTTTTGAGCGTATATGGAGTGGCGAAGACGCCAATATGGAATTGAAAAGACTCTCGGAAAAAATTGTGACGCAGGTGAGAGGCGAGCAATTTACGGAGGAATATATAGACCTTCCGGATGAAAATGCAGGGGAAGAAATTATAGAAGACGAATATTTAGAAGAGCCTCCTGATATGGAAATCGTGGGATAGGCGGCGAGCGATTAGGCGTAGAGCAACTAAACTGTGGTTTATGGGCTTTACGCTTTTCTTTTTTTCTGTATAGCAAAATAATAGAGGAATCCTGTGAGGTCGGCAAGAAACCAGCCGATGGGCACAGACCACCATATTCCGATGACTCCAATCGAAGGTATTGATGAAAGCAGGTGGGCTAAAACTACACGCGTTCCAAGGGATACCACGGTCAGAACCACGGACATACCGGGTTTTCCCAATGCTCTGTAAAGCCCGTACAGCAAAAACAGACAACCGATTCCGCAGTAAAAAGCGCCTTCAATACGCAGATAACGTACTCCTTCAGCTATAATGGCAGTTTCCTTAGCATTCACGAACATGAGCATCAGCGGACGTGCTAACACACAAACGGCTGATGAAACAACTATGCAAAAAATAACCGATGCGGTAACGGCACCCTTAAATCCGGTACGTATGCGATCTTCTTTCTTGGCGCCGTAGTTCTGCGCTATATAAGTGGAAAAAGCATTGCCAAAATCCTGAACCGGCATATAAGCAAATGCATCAATCTTGACAGCAGCGGCAAATGCAGCCATGACCGCAGCGCCGAAGCTGTTGACTATTCCCTGTACCAACAGAATACCAAGATTCATTACAGACTGCTGTATACATGTCAGTACTGAAAAGTTAGCAATTTCCAGCATGCAGCCCCACCTGAATCGGAATTCTTTAATTTTCAGGTATGGAACACATATTAAAGAATAGATGGCGATGCCAACACCGGAAACATATTGCGCTATCACAGTTGCCTGTGCTGCGCCTGCCACGCCCAATTTAAGACCGAATACGAACCACAAATCAAGTATGATATTAAGAATAGCGGAAACTGTCAGAAATAATAACGGCACTACCGAGTTGCCCACCGCACGCAGCAGGGAGGCAAAATAATTATATAGGAACGTGGCAAAGATGCCGCAGAAAATAACGGCAAGATAGCTGCGCATATCTCCCCATACCTCTTCCGGTACTTTCAAGAATCCCTGAATTTTGTTGAGAAAAAGAAAAGAGAGAATATTCAGCATGATAGTCAGTACAAATATGAGAATAAAAGATGCGCAGATGCCCTCCTTTAATCCGTTATCATCCCTTTCACCGAAGCGAATTGAAAAGAATGCTCCGCTTCCCATACATAATCCGAGAAGAATTGATGTAAGAAAAGTCATAAGCGTAAACGAAGAGCCGACTGCCGCCAAAGCGTTTGGACCGAGAACTTTTCCGACAATCAGCGTATCCGCCACATTATAACATTGCTGTAAGAGATTTCCCAATATCATTGGAACGGCGAATTTAAACATGGATTTCATGGCCGGTCCTTTTGTCATATCTATGTTCATGATAATTGCCTGTACTTTCTTATAAGCTTTTAAAATTCATGATAAATATAATCGCATAAAGACATATCCATCTTCAATATTATCCGAATAAACAAATCCTAATTTTTCCCAAAACTTTTGTGCAACTGTATTTTCTAAATATACCGGAACGGAAACTTTGTCAGCGTTATATTCCTTTTGTAAATAGTTGATACAGGCTTTTGCTGCTTTAGTACCAAGCCCTTGATGCCGGAGAGCATCATCAATCAAAAAATTGATAATTTGATAGTTTTTCTCGCCAACATATATTGAGACGAACCCTATCATTTTATCATTATCATAAATTGCAAAAGGCTTGGAATCTTTATAAAAGACCCATGCTTCTGCCAGAGAATATATAACTGAATCTACATAGTTTTCGTTTTCCACATTTGCCTTTAATTTTATACACTGCTGAAAATTATCTTCATTGATGGTTCGTAATTCTATCAACTGTATCATCTCCGTAAAAATCATGTATAATGTCTCAAAGTAACAGAAATATCTATTATCAACCTATACCTTTTGTTGATAACTCTCCAACTGATGGAATATACCGACCACATTCACAATATCTGATTCCATACTAAAAACAACAGTGTAATCCATCTGTGGCACTATCGCTTCATGATAGCCTTTGCTTGCTAAAAATGAATCTCTGCTAAGTGGAAATTGCAAAGGATTTTCTTCCAAACGCTCATATACATTTTCGATACCATCCAACAAATGACGGGCGGCTTGTTCATTTTTTAACCTTTTGAGCAAATGATATACAAGCTTATCGAGCAATTCATCAGCATGCTCTGTAACAATCAGTTTATAAGCCATATTTTGCCCTCATTCCTGCCAAAGAAGTTCTTGCATCTTTTATCTGACCGTTTTCTATCTGTTTCTCGGATATTTCGATATCCCGATACATAGAAAGCTGCCGCATGGTACTCTCAAATATTTCCATACTCATGATTACCATATCACCATATCCGTTTTTGGTAATATAAATGGGTTCATCTGTTTTATGGCACATTTCGGAAATCTCCGAAGTATTCTTTAAATCTTTAATAGGTATAATATGTGGCATTTTATATTCCTCCTCGCTATGGATAAATTATACCATAATAATACCCTTTTTCAATTGGATTATTTTTAATTTTTGAATTTATATTTTGCATAATATGATAAAAAATGCTATACTATTACAAAATACAAGATAATAGGAGTTTTTTATGAGCGACGAAAAGAATGATGGCAAAATACTTATTTTCAATCCTACCGGGTTTATTATCAAGATGATTTTTTCCATAGGCATGGCTGTTTTACTGACTTCATCCTATAAAAGCAATGAAGCGGCGAAAAACAAAAGTTTTCTTTATTTAATTTTCTTTGCGATATGCGCTTTTGTTGTGGCATACTTTGCGGCATCCATGTTCGGGTTCTGCCTGCGTGCCGCAGGGAATTATATTATTGCAGTCATACTCATGGTTGTTCTTGTAGCCTTGCTCTGTGCAGGTGTAACATGGATTGGCAATAAAAGTGAGATTATAGGAAATATTACGGGTATTGCTTTAATACTGTTTTTGGTATGGCTTCCTGTTAATGATGTCAGAAAGGCAATACTTTATATTAAGAATACGGTTTGACAGAGAAAACAATGTATTAAGGGATTTCTTTCAAACGTACATATACATTTTCGATTCCGTCCAATAAATATTGGGCGGTTTGTTTATTTTTCACCTCACAAGCGAAAACATTATCTAATCTATGAGAATACAAAACCTCTGATTCCTGATATAATTAATGCAAGCTGCTATGTTATGGCAGTTATAGCATGAGGTTTTCAAATGAGTAAAATATCTTTACGTATTGCTGATTTGCGTAAAAAGAACAAGGTGACGCAACAGGAACTGGCAGATAGTATTGGAGTATCATTCCAGACTGTCAGTAAATGGGAAACGGGAATTAATATGCCGGATATTACTGTCCTTCCATTACTGGCAGAATATTTTTCTGTATCAACAGATCAGTTATTGGGATTAAAACCACTAGACGGAGAAGCGTATATCCCGGAAAAAACGGCTACAAAAGATTTCTGGAATCAAAAACTGGAATATCTTTTGCGTACACGAAAAGGTTCTTGGAACGATGACTATGCAGGGTTTCTTGTTTCGCAGGTCTGGAAGATTGATAAGCCGGTTTCTGTATTAGACTGCGGTTGCGGATATGGATTCTTAGGATTATTGTTTCTCCCTTGTCTGCCTGAAGGAAGCGCCTATACAGGGATTGATTTTGCGGAGGACTTAATTAATAAGGGAAAAGCTATTTTTGAACACCAAAGAATAGATGCCACTTTTCTTTGCAAAAATGTTTTTGAATATTCAGCTGAAAACCAATATGACTTTGTTATATGTCAGGCAGTTCTCAGACATTTGGACAATCCGGCAGCTTTTATACAGAAAATGATAACTTTTGCGAAACCGGGCGGATATGTTGTCTGTATTGATTCAAATAGGGAATTTGAATGCTGTGGACTTTATATTGATGGTATGGACTATCAGGCGCTATGCAGGCATGAAGGTCTGGAAAAAAAGTGGCAGACTGAACTCACAATGCAGGGCAGGGATTATGCTGTCGCAATTAGGACTGCGCATATGATGCAGAAACTGGGACTCGTTGATGTTGATGTGAGGATGAGCGATAAGGCGGAGTTCATTACTACGCAATCTGCGAATTACGAAGAAACGAAAAGTGATTTTATTACATATAACGATTGGACTTCCGGTATTAGCGAAGAAGAGAAAGACAAGCTGATTCTTCACTTACTGACTCATGGTTTATCCCGTAAAGAAGCTGAAGATTACTGCAATAGAAATATTGAAATCGCAAATTTCTTTTTGGACAACCCTATTGCGGGATACACGTTTGTGAAAGGAAAAATGATTTCTTATGGGAAAAAGCCGGAAACATAGGTTATTATTTTAGGGGGAAAATAATGAAAAAACTCATTGTAATATTAGGACCAAATGGTGTTGGAAAGAGTACCACTGCTAAAGCATTTATAAGTAAGTATTCTGAATGTGCTTATGTAGACGCAGACTGGTGTCGGGCAATCAACCCTTTTTCATTTACACCTTCAACAAAAAAAGCAGTGACAGAAAACATATATTGCAT
>JAIDPH010000107.1 GCA_029062885.1 Lachnospiraceae bacterium | reverse complement strand
TAATATACCACTTCCATTTCCCAATTTACCTTCAACAGCAGCGACTTTTCTGTTTCACTTGCAGCACCAGTAAATCTTTTGGCAGCTCCCTTCGCCATAATGAGCCAGATGTCTGTGGCAGGATTAGGTGCTTCTGTCAGTTTATCTACAATCTGTGTGGTAATAAAATAAGGAATGTTAGCAAAAACTTTGTAATTTCCCTTAACAGGAAGAGAATATTTAAGAAAATCTCCCCAAATCAATTTAAGATTTGTAAATCGACTCAGCTTTGCTTTTGTATTTTCATACAGCTTTGAATCAAGTTCAATAGAGTACACAAATCCGCTTCTTAAGCATAGTTCTTCCGTCAGATGCCCTTTTCCCGTTCCAATTTCAATAACCGTATCTTCCTTATTTATTTTGCCGATACGAGTAATTCTCTTAATCAGTTTTTTATCCGTTATAAAGTTCTGTGAGTCCGTCAATTTTGCCCTGTAGTCATACTTGGGCTGTTTTCTGCCTTTCTGCATAGTTATACCTCCATTCCTAAGCGTTTTTCAATTAGGTATGCGGGCAAACAAAAAAGCAGAAAATATCTCCTAAACGGAAATCTTTCTGCTTTAATTATACAACAAGGTATACAGAAAAAGACAGACTTTTTCTTTCTGTTAGATGTGGCTCCCATTGGAGACACTTCTATTTTTATATAACGCATGATAATTTGTATTCGCACGCAAAAAAATCCCATTTACATGAGACAGTATATCTGCTTTTTTATCGCCCCTGAATACGGATGCGGATGCGTCCAACACAAATCAACACACGTAAGCCACCTTTCTATTTGTTTTAATATTTATATTATATCAAAAGCCGGAGGAAAGTAAAGCGGTATTTTTAACACCCAAATAATTCCGCCGTCTTACTCATTCTCTCCGCAATAGGAACTCCGAACGGGCATCTTGATTCACACGCATGACAGGAAATACATTCTGAAGCTTTGTGTTCTAATAACTCATAATGAGATTTCACTGTCGCCGGCACTTCAGTCTGCATAGTCGCAAGATCATAATATTTATTTATCATCGCAATATCCAAATTGGATACGCATGGTTTACAATGTCCGCAGTATGTACATTCGCCTCTATACGAATGAAACGGAGCATTTGCGATAACAGATGCATAGTCTTTGGCTTCTTCCTTAGCATCCTCATAAGCAACCGCATCGTCAACCTGTTCTTTGGTGTCATAACCGCACAGAATAGAACTTACGGCAGGGCGTGTCAGCGAATAGTGAATGCACTGTATCGGAGTCAGGCTGACGCCAAAAGGAGAACGCTTTTCATCAAAAAGCCTTCCGCCAGCATAGCCTTTCATAACGGTAATACCTACATCATTTTGCTCGCATAATTTATACAATTCTGCTCTATCCGGATCAATTCCCGTAAGTTTTTGATCATATTCCTCTGCAAACAAAGTATTTATATCATCACTTGCCGGAAGCATGTCAAATGCCGGATTAATACTGAAAAGAATCATTTCCACAAATCCGGACTTCGCCGCCAGTTTTGCAATCTGCGGATTGTGGGAACTCATTCCGATATGTCTGATTTTACCTGTTTCCTTTAATTCTTTGACATAATCAATAAATTCAGACTCCATAATATGATTCCAGTCTTCAAGGGAATCCACAAAATGAATCATTCCAAGATCAATATAATCAGTTCTTAACCTGGTTAAGAGATCTTCAAAAGCCGGTTTAACATACTCCATATCTCTGGTACGGACATATTGCCCGTTTTGCCATGTAGAGCCAATATGCCCCTGAATATACCAGTTCTCTCTGTTTTCGCAGATTGCTTTCCCGATAATATCTCTGGATTTCGGGTCCGGCATCCAGCAGTCCAGAATATTAATTCCTTTTTCACCCGCATATTTTATTACTTCCACGGACTCTTCTTCCGGATGCCTCTCTAACCATTCGCCGCCGAAACCGATTTCACTTACCATCAGATTTGTCTTTCCCAAACGTCTTTTTTTCATCTTATCCACTCGCTTTCTTATACATTTTTTATATAAATCAATTTTATCTTCCAATTTGATCTAATATGAACGGATCTCTGATTTTACTGTCCTCCGCCAGCAGAACGATCTTGGACATAATCTCCGCCGTCTTGGGATCCTCATCCACAAATGGAAGAAATAATTTACCGCGCCTCTGGCTATGTACCGGCAGGATGTTCAACATGGCGCCGCTCTCCTGATGAACAACACCGCTGCCCAGATGAACATTATAGTTGCCTCTTGTCCCATGAATCAGGGCATGGCTGTCCTTCAGAGTTACATTTTCCAACTTAAACAATGGCAGATTGAACTCCACAATCGCACGACGCATTTCAATCGTAGAATGGCTGGTCTCAGGATCCACGCCTCCCGCATGGGCAACGCTTACCGCTAAATCCACATCCCGCATCACCTCGCTGTAAATCAGGTCCGGCACCTGCTCGATAGTCAACGTCTCAAAAGTTTTCCGGTTGGAAAATTCCACCCATTCCAGCGTAGGTTCTTCCGTGTCGCTGGGAGAAAACCAGTCAGCCAGCGCATAAATCCTTGCCACAATATTTTCCTTATAATAAATCTTCTGTAAACCTTCCTCATAGTCTGCCACCCAGCGCCTGCTTTTTAGGCAACCTACCGTTTTACCAGGCTGTATCTGATTTCCGGCAAACATTCTTGACATTCTGAGCCCCAGTTCTTCCGGCATCTTCACATATAGTTCTCTGAATACCTGCTTGAAGGGCTGGCATATCTGGTTATCAAACAGATATTTCTGGCAGGAATGCCACACCCCGGCACGGTATAAATCCAGAGGATGCGCAATACGCAGCTTATCATCCTTCATCAGACGCTTTTCCTTGCCATCCCAGGATTTCAGGACAAGCCCGGTGGCACTTTCCCACTCTGCAAATCCCATGTTCTCTTCAAAGATGAATACCAGCGGCTTTAAGATTGCGCTGACCACATCATTCTCCATCAGTCCTATGATTTCTGACGCAGTAAATTCCTCCCCGCTTTCCATGGACTCCTCCATCATCTTCTTCGTGCGGGTATACTGTTCTTTTAATTTTTTGTTTACTTCTTTCACTTCCATCAGATAGTCTTTATTCTTAAGCCGCGTGGGCACAGATTTCAGCATCTGCCCATCTTTTCGGCATAGGATAGAGCTCTTGCCCGCCTCGTCAACATTCAGGCATATTTCCACATCCTCCACTGCATGCCACTCCCTATAGGGTGCATATTCCTGAGCAATCCGGCTCTCCATCTTCAGAATCAACCGAGTCACATCGGAAAAGCCTGCATGAACGCTCATGTTCACCAGTGCGGTCTGCGCAGCCTCCGCTTCACTTACCCTTCTCTGGGCGCCAAACTGCTTCGCCTCCTTGGCATACTGCCGGATAAAGTGGTAACGCTCCAGTAAATCCTTATCCCGTTCTTTTGCAAAAGGTACCAGCCCATAGCTCATCAACAGATCCTTGTTCCGCTTTACCGTAATCTGTTCCCTGAGTTCCTCCGTTGTTACCTTTCCGACGGCAGCATCCGCATATTTTCTGGCACGCGCATGTTTCTGCCCATTTGAAATATATTTTGCCGACCTGTATAACAGGGCAAAGTTCTTCTCTCCCAACTCCGCATAAACCTCGTTAAACCAGTCGATATCAAAAGCCCCGTTTTGCAGTTCCTCCGCAGACAGCGGCGTATATCTTGCTATCATGGCTTTTTTCTCATCGCTGAAATACTCGTCCATATGAGCCATAAAATAATAGCATCCGCTCTTCAATCCCTTCCAGCCCAGATAATCCTCTATCACATCAATCCACTGAGGCGCATACATAGCGACCTCCACCAGACGGTCGGCTTTTATGCTTGTACCTTTGATTCGCTGCTTAAGAGTCGTTCCATTGTCATCCTGCGCCGGATATGAAGCTTTCAACAGATAGCATAATACCTCCTTTTTCGTATGGTTGCCAAGAGCATGTCCCCATGATGAGCGTGTCATCCAGGTCTCCCGCTCCAGCGTGTCATTTCCAAGCGCTCTGAGAATCCGTATCAGGTAATCCGTCCCCCTGATGTATGTAATGCCGCCAATCTCCATGGAAAATTCCGTGGGCGCCTCTCCCCGGCGAAGCTCCGTATCCAGCATTACAGGTACAATGGCATCATACATCTCCTGTATGAGTTTGCCGCACCAGGTACCTTTGCCAACCAGCTCCTCCCCCTGTTTCTGAATTTTCTTCGCCATGCCATCACCGAAAAAATACCTCCACAGATGAACATTACCCGATCTTTCGTACTCACCTTTTACAAGCTGAGTGATTATACGCAGACAGTTTCTTCTGTCAAAATAATTAAGAACTGCCTTGAACATAATATCTCTTGAAATCAGTCCCATATGATATGCCTTCAAGAACCAGTAAGGCGTTATGGGCGTGATGGTCTGGTCACTCATAATATTATAGTCATAGCGCTGGACAATGGAATGAAACCGGGTCTTCTCCCTATCCTCGGCACATTTTAGTTCAAAATTCCATGCGGTATAAAATGCCCTCGTGAATTCCTCGTCCGTCTCCCAATAACCCAGCCCCTCCATAAATCGGTTAATAAACCGCAGGCCGCCAACTGTCATAGTCCGGGTCTGGCTTTGTCCGGTATGCCAGACATATTCATAGTTCATGTTCTTGTTTTCTCTGCTGACCACCTTGCCAAGCGCCGATACTGCCTGTACGCCGGTCTCAAATAAAAAGCCTTTGTCCAGAAATTCATAGCGGTAATTATCCATGACTCCCTTTACCTGATTAGTGTATTCCAACTGTAGCGGCAACAGCTTAAAAGGGCATTTTCCAAATACGGACTTATAAAACATCTGCGCATTCTCATTCCGGTGAATATCTCCATAATCCCATAAGATCCTCGCATCCATTTGTATAAATACAGAATAACTGCCAATCTCTTTCTCATAGAAATCCCGCAATTCCTGCTCCAGGGGATAATACTTCAATCTCTTTCGCTCATAGTAATTATCAGGCATATCAGCCTTCTCTATCTTCCTACGCGAATATCCGTTAGCCAAAAGCTTCTTCTCCCCATCGGCAGTATCATACTCATAATCCTTATTCTCCTTAAAGACAGCATCCAGCTTCTTAAGTTTGTCAATAATTTCCTGCTCCGACAGGGTGACACACTGCATGAGCGCATCATTACCATATTCCTGCACGGAAATCTGCTCCGACGCTTCCGGATTATATATGCCGTACCCTATCCTGCTTGAGGCGTTATCATTATTCTCACCCAGAATCTCTTCCAGCATAACCTTTTCCTTGTCAGTGGGATTCTGAATCTCCTCCGCCAGAGTTCTGATTCTGGAATAGAAACTCTCCTTCCCCTCCGCCTTAGACATCCGCAGTATCAGGTCCAGACCCGCACTGCGCTTTTCCTCGTTCTTGTCCTTCAGGAGCCGTTTCAGACATTCCTCCATGTCTTCCTCTTCCTGAGACGCCAGAAATTCCAGAAGCTGGTTCCTAAGCTTACTGCGCTTAAAACGGAGCATATCCTCCATCAGATAATAGTCCTCTTTTTGCAGGGTCAGCTTTTTCACCATCTCCACAGCCATGTTGGAAGTCAGTTCCTCCGCGTTTCCCATATATGTGATTAAAAGCTCCCTCTGCGCTTTGTTGGTTGGACAGTATAACAGCAGATTCAGAAGCTCCGCCCGGTCACTGTAATAACCGTTGTCACGTGACACCTCACCCAAAAGTTCCGCCATCTTTGTTATCTTTTCCTCATCCTCCAGCACATAAGCTAAAAATGCCAGCCGTCGGACAATTTCCGAAGGCTTCATCTCCACCCGATGCCATGGGAAAATACAAGGTTCGTATAGTACGCCCTTTTTAGGCAGTCTATCTAAAATGCTCAGTAATTTCTTATATTGAAGTTCTGCCTCTGCACGATCCTTAAAATACTCTGTCAGAACCGGCTTTTGAGGCGTCACAATATCTGTCGGCCTGTGATGGGAATCCTTGTACAACAGCCCCTTAATCCGGTCTCCAAGATTGGTATTGAAAGCCGGCATAAACGCCGCAACCAATTCCAAGTCGTCCGTGTGTTCCATAACCACTTTCTTCGCTACCTGTATTTTCAACCGACTGTTATAAAGAGAGTTATTACAGTAGGAAGCCGTCAGCTTCTGATTTCTGGTTCCATGTTCAATTAATTCCATCATGGCACGTATTTCATTTTCCACCTCGTCAAATCCCAACGCCCACAAAGCGACGCTGATGGCTATGGAATCGTTGCTCTTTAGCTGCTCACGGCAGAAATTCTCATCCCTCAGGCACTGCCCCATAAGCCCTAAAAGCTTTCCGGTCACCCTGTCCACACTTGTCTCATTAAAAATACCAATCCATACGGCCACCGAGCGCTTCACAGAGGAATAACGGATCAAATCATTGTCCTCTATCACCTTCAAAAGCCCCATGAACGCTTCCTTGGTGCCCTCATCCATGACCTCGCAGATGGCCTGCCGCAGCCCCTCCTGCAGTCTTGCTGCCAGCAGTAAGTCGCACACCAGCTTATGTAATTCCCGGTTATCCGAGCGGAGAATCCCCAGAATCATTTCTCTGTCCAGATAGGCGGCGTTATTCTCGCTCAGAATCAGCTCCTTGAACGCATCAATGACCAATCTGTTACCCCTGTCGATTTCCGCCGCATAGATCAGACTGAAATCACTGGTAAATCCCCATTCATGTCCTATGTAATCCATCTTTTCCTCATCCAGACGACGATAAATGATGTCTTCCAGATTTTCCCCACAGTAGAACAGTTTCTCATAGACAGTCAAAAGGTTGAACGCCCGGTCTATCTGAGCCCAGTATGCATTAGTCCGTACTGTTCTTCTCTGCCATCCACGGGAAAAAGGAAATTGATTCAGCTTGTCTATGATATAGAGATAAGATTCCTGATATTTTTGAGGGACAAAGGCATCCAAAAGTTCTCCGTGAGCATAGCTGCCGGACACAGCCCCCTGCTGCGTGAACCAATGGGAAGGTTTTTTCTCCTTTTGTGAATAGAACTGCTCGATAATCCGGCTTATCTGCTCCCTGCCATTTCTCCCTGAAAGAATTTCCTGTGCCAATTCCATATCCTTGTCGGGCAGTTTTTGCAGTCTCTTCTCCCGCTCATCCCTCAACACTTTGCTGATCGCCATTCTTGAAATATAATCAAACCCAGCCATCTCACCACATCCTTCCTGCCAGCATTGTCAGCCGGACAAATGTAAAAACATCTTCCTCAGTAATCGAAACCGGAGCATCCAACGCTTCAAGAGGTTCATCATCTTGAAAAATCCGGTAAACGCCATCCTCAAAGCACTGTATGGCATTCTCCTGCGCCGCTGTAAGAGAAGCTTTACTCTCTCCATAATTAATTCCAAAACCGACTTTCCCAGCCTGAGCTTTCTCACTGATTTCCTCTTTAGTCAAACAGGACAGTAAATCCGTATTCTCCGCACGCTGGTTATAATCATCAACCCCTGTCTCAACCACTGCAAGAATGAACTCCCGTAGTGTGGCCGGACGCCCTTTTATCTCTATGGTTACAGGCTTTACTGATGCTTTCCGTTTACTTATGGATTTCAGGTTAACGTGAATCTTCATTAGAACTGCCTCTCCTTTGGCTTGGCCGCCAGTATATGGTTTATACAATTTATCTTGATATTACATTTATATTTTACCAAAACCATCCAGTTTTGTCATTATCCCCATTAGCCGGATTATCCAGTAATTTTCCGTCCTCCGCAAAGCGTGAACCATGGCAGGGACAGTCCCAGGAATGCTCCGTCTTATTCCATTTCAGTGCGCAGCCCAGGTGCGGGCAGCGGGGTACTGTGGGCGTAAGGATGTTACAGACTGATTCCGCACAATTACAAATCAACTGCCCGGTTAAGATACTTCTCAACGGTCTGAACACCTCGGCATATGGATTCTCAATCTCCTGCACCATATCCGTAAGCACCATAGCCGATACCATTGCAGACGTCATTCCCCACTTACGAAATCCTGTCGCCACATAACAGTCCGGCATAGCAGGTGAATAAACTCCGATATATGGCGCGTAGTCCAGAGGCATACAGTCCTGCGTTGCCCAATGATATTTTTCCACAGCATTGGGATAGTATTTCTTCGCAAAATCACGCAGTTCCTGCCAATCTCCGCCTTTTTTACCTGTTCTGTGGCTACCGCCGCCTATAAGAAGCAGATTTTCATACTCCCTGAATGACATACCTTTCTTAGCCTCATCTACATACATCCCTTCTATTCGTGCCGCCTGTTCCAGCGCGATTACATAAGAGCGGTGCTGATACAGCTTCAGGAAGTAAGCCCCATGCTTATTATCAATTGGAAAATGAGTCGTGAAAATAGCTTTATGATAGGTGACGCTGCCCTGTTCGGTGACTGCCCTGCCCGGCATCAGCTGTGTCACAAAAGAATGTTCATATATATTTAATCCTTTGGCGATTCCCGCAAGGAATTTTAACGGATGAAACTGCGCCTGCTGCCGCATCCGTACTGCTCCTGCCGTAGGAAAAGGAAGCTCTGTCGTATCTGTAATCTCATCATCCAGACCCAGCATCCGATAAGCTTCCGCCTCTTGTTCCAATTTCTTTCTGTTGTCTACGGAATAGACATAAGCAGTTTTCTCCTCAAAATCACAGGGAATGCGCTTGGCAAGTTCCGCATACTTTAAAACCGCTTTCTGATTTGCTTCCAGATACAGTCTGGCTTTCTCAAGACCTGCTCGTTTAATCAGTTTGGCATAGACCAATCCATGCTGCGCCGTAATCTTGGCCGTTGTTTTGCCGGTCACGCCCTGACAGATTTCATTTCCTTCCAGTAACAGACAGTCGATTCCTCTCTCCTGTAGAAAATATGCACACAGGATTCCTGTGATGCCGCCTCCGATGATCAGCACATCTGTACTGACGTCTCCCTGTAAACGCTCAAACTTAGGCATTGTCACCGTTTTTTGCCAAACTGACTCCATAATCTCCTCCATTCTACTACAACTATATTTAGAATAGTTTGTGTGAATGGATAAAAATTATACGCTTGTTTATGTCGGACGAATCCTCATTTATCATCTATAATGCTTCGGGTGTCAAAAGGTACTTATATAAAGTACCATTGGCAGATTGCACAAAATGTTCTCGAAGCTGCCTTACGCATGAATATGAGATTTTCTTAATATTCCGTCAAACATCCAGCAATTTCGGGACATGGATGTCCCGAAAAGCCCGCACTGAGCCCGGACGGCGAATTGCGGGCGGTTGCGTCCACCATTCACAATTTTCTCGGAATATTTAGAAAATCCATATTCAGTAGTCAGGCACAAGAGAACATTTTGTGCAATCTGCCCCCGTAGTTCACAAAAGGCACCTTTTGACACCCGAAGCCTCATTTTACCACTCGAAATACTCTTCAAGGCATATCTGCCTGTTAAATATTTCTTCCGCAGCTTCCTCTCCTACGTATCTATAGTGCCAAGGCTCATAAGCAGTTCCCGTAATATCTTCTTTACCTTGTGGATAGCGCAAAATGAAACCGTACTTGTACGCATTTTCTGCAAGCCATTCATAGACTTCCTCATTCGATGATTTTTCTTTATCTGCATTTATGTCAACCGCTATACCTAATTGATGCTCGCTTGTGCCGGGTATGGCCACCCATTTTTCTGCAAGCCTTTTGGCCCTTGATTTAGAATATCCTTCACGTATAAATGCCATTACTTTATCATCAAGTATTCTCTGCTGTTCATCCGCCGTCCGATACCCTTCCCGGACAATCGGGTATATCCCATCTTCTCTCATGGCGTCAAACAGATCCTGCAAGTAAGGATATATCCTGCTGTCTACCTCCTGACCGTTTGATAATTCCGTTAATGTCACATCATAATCTTCCGGTATTTCATTCCAGGTATTTACCAAAATTAAATTCCATTCTTCGTAATCCTGAACAACATGTCTCTTTTCGGCTTGCACTGACTTTTCTATATAATTAATAAATTGCGTGCCGCCTTCTATTAAAAGCTTGCCTGCTATCCACAGCACATAAAATATAACAATATATTTCAGGAACTTTTTTATCATATTTGTCTTTGAATTATGTTTTTTTGACATATTCCCACTAAACCCTTTACTAAATCTTCAACCTTCTCGACCATCCCTTTACAGCTAATGGCATACACACAATACCAATCAGCACAGGAACGATAATCAACAGATATGGTGACCACACATATTTCCCGAAGATATGATATGTATATGTCCGGAAAATATCAGTTCCGCTTCCCACTAATGGAATTAAGTTCAATGCTTTCTGCAATCCGTAGGGAAGATACGGATCAATTATCGTTGGAACATATACAACTGACAGACTAAGAATCAACGCCAGTACATTACTTTTTACAGCAGAAGAAATAAGCATAACAATACCGGCAAATCCAATCATCCCAATTAGTGTAAACGCATATTCATAAATTTCTCCCTGCAGCATATTCATAGGCGCAATCGCAATCATCTTAATCACCTGAATCGGCATATCCCAGCCCGTGGTTCCCATAAAGAAAAGCTGCGTTACAATCTGGCTGATGGAAATCATTGCAAATAATTCCACTGTAAAAGCCAAACCGGTAACAATTTTTGCATAAGCAATTTTTTTCCAGCCGTTTTTTGTTGTCATAACTAATGGGCTTGTATTGTTATGCCA
>JAIDPH010000106.1 GCA_029062885.1 Lachnospiraceae bacterium | reverse complement strand
ATAAAGAAGCTAAAGGGTGTCTGAACGGCCAATCTTTAGGTGAAAACCAATGATTTAATACATACTGGCTATCACCGAAATCATCTTCCGTAACCTTTGGGAATCGAGCTTGAACATATTCAAATAAATCTCCATGAGCGAGATAAGTCCAGAAAGCCCTATCAGAAGCCTGTAGTGGAGTTAAATTTAGATATGCCTCATAAAGAGCAATTGCAGATTGGCAATCTCCTTGAGCTGTTGGAATCAGCTTATTTAGCAAACCTTCTGGATATCTTATAGTAGGAATAATCAGTACCTCATCCTTATCATACGGAAAAGCCTCTTTCCCATATAAGTCCAAATCATAGCCATTCCTAACCCGGTCGGCTAAGTTTTCAACATACGTTTTTTTAAATGTTCGTTGAGCTATCATGAATTATTCCTCCTCTGATGACAAAAGTGAATCTAAAGATTCGAAAAGACGCTTGTAAGGATCAAGCAACAATATTTGAGCCAGCTCCATTATTTCATCTGGATCACCTGATGAAATAGTGTCGTTGTCTTTAAATTTCTCCAAGGCGTTTTCATTATCTATTCTGTATTTAAGAGTTCTTGCCCATAAAGATTCCTTATTTTCCTCATAGTACAAAAGGCCATAAACAAGTGCATTGAAAACTATTGAGGAATGAATAATATGAGAAAACTGACGGTTACCATACACCGACTTTCGATAACGCTCATAAATATCAGAAGGCAACTTAATATCAATTTTATCGCCTCCCAGTAGAAAGCGAGGCATTTTATCCATTTTACCTTCCGAAATCTGCATAAAGGACCCTACAGATTTTAGTTTGTCATATTTTATATCAACATCATATGTGCACTGGCCGATAAATGCTAAAAGATCTCCAGGCTCAAGATCAAATTTATAACCTTGATAATCTTCATGGCACTGAGAATTAGAATACTCAATAATAGGGGCCACTGCAACGATAGAAAACTGCAGTGTTATTTTCTCAGCCACCAATTTACGAGGCACTTCTATCCTAAAATGAGGTGCCTTTTCAAAATAGCATTTTCGGAGTAAGGTCCTGCTACATTCAATCTCGCATACATATTTTGCAACTCCTTTTCTGACCAATGTGTCGATGTCAGAATTTCTCATATCTAAATCTACTTCGAAAATATAGTTGCCCCCTGTTTTCGATAATCGTGGTATGCCCTGAAATCCAGGAGTAGGAGCAATATCGTCTCCGATTCCCAATACGGGATAAGGGAATGAAAGGTTATTTATTTTCATACGCTTTCAATTTTATGGCATGACGCATATTGTCGGAGAAATGAATTTTGATAACATTTCTCCCTGCTTTTAACGATGCTCCACATATCAGATTATTCTCAATCTTGCCATTGTCGCAATAATCAAGATTTACTACATCGTCCGATTGCTCTCCTATGGTGACAATCTCTATGTCTCCATCGGCTATGTTATGAGGAGCATGGATAATCAGATTATGATAGTATTGTCCATTTTCATTTTGAGCTACCACTCTAAATTCCACAGGAATATACTCCCTAAAGCTACCTTCAGCATCTACGACACGAGCTTTCCTAAAATTATTACCGGCACGTGGCTTTTTACCTCTTCTCCTTACAGGATGGTCTGTTTGAATCCTTAAGCCTAAATTTCTGTCTTCTTCCGGATTATCTACGACAGTACCTGGTTTCGTAATCTTTACAGACCCAATATTTGAATCCTCATTTACATTTTTGATAGCATCCTCCCCACTATCCTTAATGTCTGTAGTAAGGGATAGACCATCATCTTTTATGTAACCAGTAGGTAACCCATCTATATGATCAGCTTCAGAATCTTCCTCAGCAAGAAGAGTCTCAGGGATATAAAGCAGGTCATCAAGTCCAGTAATCTCCAATGCAGTTTCCTGACTATTGGAAAACAATTCTGTGAAACAACGCTGGCGAAAATTATGAATCTCCTCTAATGCGAGTGTTCCTTCCTCGACAATGCGACCATTTTTATCTCGCCAATTGGTAGCCTTCCATTCATCGTGAGCAGGATTTTCAAGTGAGCGCAATATCTCATCTCCTTTTGGATTCGAGCAAACGAATACACCAAATACTCCATAGCTAGTCTGAGTACGTTTGCCATAAACCAACATGAGAGGTCGCCTCATATAGATAATTTTATCTTTTGGACAATCAGCCTTAAGGAGATAGAAAACACATTCTCCTAAAATTGGAATATTCTCAACGAATTTTCGAGCCTTTGGATTGGATCCTACGCCACGCACTGCATTGTAATATGGGCGAGGATTGTAGTGTCCACGCTTTACACTTTCGTCTATTTCATCCGCGAAGTAGGATATAAGATACTGTGCTAAGTTAGAAGAATTTATTTCGCGAACACCAATCGTAATTTCCAATTTGCCACATTCTATTGCCATCCAAAAGCTTCTCAGCACCTCTAATATCATCTCATCTATGGCTTGGCTTTTCTCAGATTCACGGAACCCGAGGATATAGAAATTAGTGCCTGATTCGGAGCGCAAAAATCTGGTTGGTATCTTCTCTGAATCTGTAATCGGCATTCCTCCATTATTATCATAATAGCCTACAGAGCAAACTTTATTACCTTTATACTTATGAGTACAGAGCCATGAAACACCTTCAAATGCACTTTGTCCGGAATTTGTCAAAGTAGAAATAAAGACAGTACCAATAGGCGACAATTGAAAGTATGCAGATTTACCAAATCCAAATGAGCCTCCGGATTCCTGATCAAGTTTTGCGCTTACACCTGCGGCTCTGGCAAACGCATAAAAACGCGACGATGATGAATTTGAGTCATAGTCCATTCCCTTGGTATTAAAATCTGATATCTTAATATATCCAATACCTTTACCTATTAGCGAGGAACTGAAATATGATTCCATCGCTCCATAAAGTTCCACAGCTTTTGGCTGCCAATTAAAATATTCTTGACATCCCCTGATATGATGTTGAAGCTCGTAAAAATTCTTGAAGGAGCGATTATTTAGATTGCCGAACTTGAATTCTACTTTTACGGGTTTTGAATGATCAAGGACAGCATCCAGTGAGTTTTGAATTGCTTCCCTGACCAATGATCTATAAGGACTCGCCTTGAAGTTTTGCATCATCGCATCATTGGGTCCATCTTCACGACCACCTTCTTGCTGTGCAAAATGCCAACAACAACCTTTCTCAGAAGAATTACTATCAAATTCCATATTAACTCAATCAAAAATTTTATAATAGGTCATAGTTATCACTAAGAAGAACTGAAATTCAGACTATACTCTTTACAG
>JAIDPH010000105.1 GCA_029062885.1 Lachnospiraceae bacterium | reverse complement strand
ACCACGCGCCGCTTGGAGATTTCCAGAAACAATATAACAGGAGCGTAATTACTTCAAAAGGATATAAGGAGAAATTCATAGCGCCGCTTGCCAGAATACTTGTGGTAGATGATAATGCAATGAATCTGGCGGTGGCACAGGACCTGCTTAAGAAGACAAGACTTCAGGTTGATGTAGCTTCCAGCGGAGAAGAATGTCTGGAAATACTTAAGCACAAGGAATACCATCTTATCTGCATGGACCATATGATGCCGGTCATGGACGGTGTGCAGACGATGCATGCAATAAGGGAAATGGATGGTAATCCTTCAAGGGACATCCCAATCATAGCGCTGACTGCGAATGCGGTAGTAGGTGCGAGGGAATTTTATTTGGAAGAGGGATTTGAGGACTATCTGACGAAGCCTATAGAGCCTGAAAAGCTGGAAGATATGATGATTAAATATCTGCCAAAGGAGCTGGTATATCTTTCGGGAAATGCCAAAGAAGCAGAGGGAGAAGAGGCAGAAGAAGATACTATAAGCATGGATGAAGAAAGTCTGATTAATATGGGGATAAACTTTTCCCACGGATTGAAGTATATGGGCGGAAGCCGTGCACTGTATGCCAAGGTATTGCATGACTTCAGGGATATGCTGTCAGAGAAGGAAGAACAGCTAAAATCGATGATCAGTAAGGGAGATGTGTATGGTTATGCGATTATAGTACATGCTTTGAAGGGAAATGCTCGCAATGTTGGTGCGGATGAATTGGCAGAGGAAGCTTTTGATTTAGAAAAGAAGAGCAAGGAAGGACAGCTTGAAGAGGTAGAAGTGCGCTCACCTATTCTTTTCAGTATGATGCAGACGCTTGGTGAAAATCTTAGTAAATATTTTAATAAAAATGCCTCCGATGTAAAGGAGAAAGCAGTGGAGAAGACAGATGAAAAGCTTTCGATATCAGAGGCTGAGTGGAAGAAGAAATTAGAGATTTTAAATCAGCAGTTAGATGATTTCGACGGCGACGGTGCTGCGCAAACCTTAAAAGAACTTAAAAACTGCAATATTTCTGAAAAAGATAAAAAAGCGCTCCGCATGTGCGAAAAGGCTCTTAACGATTTTGCATATGACGTGGCGATGGATGTACTTGCTTCTATATTGAAGTCTTGACTTTTAAAAAGAAAAGTATAATACTTATTAATAACATACTTGTAGGAAGAGGGAGTAAAAATATGGAAAAGAAAAATTTGGACTGGGCAAATCTTGGATTCGGTTACCTGGAAACGGACAAGAGATTCGTATCAAACTATAAAAACGGAGCGTGGGATGACGGAGCGCTTATTTCTGATGCATCCATTACAATTAATGAATGTGCGGGTGTATTCCAATATGCGCAGACATGCTTTGAAGGCATGAAAGCATACACAACAGAAGACGGACATATTGTTACGTTCCGTCCTGATTTGAATGCAAAACGTATGGAGGATTCTTGTAAGAGACTGGAAATGCCGGTATTCCCACAGGAACGTTTCATTCAGGCAGTAACAGAGACGGTAGCAGCCAATGAAGCATATGTTCCGCCCTATGGTTCCGGTGCGACCTTATATATACGTCCATACATGTTTGGAAGTTCTTCGGTAATCGGAGTAAAACCGGCTGAGGAATATCAATTCAGAATATTTACTACTCCGGTAGGTCCATACTTTAAAGGCGGCGCTAAGCCGTTGACTATTAAGGTGAGCGATTTTGACAGGGCAGCTCCGAACGGTACGGGACATATTAAAGCGGGACTGAATTATGCCATGAGCCTGCATGCTATTGTTACTGCCCATGAAGAAGGCTATGACGAGAATATGTATCTGGATGCGGCAACCAGAACTTATGTAGAAGAGACCGGCGGCGCCAACTTCCTGTTCGTAACAAAGGATAATAAAGTCGTTACTCCTAAATCTAACAGTATACTGCCTTCAATTACACGTCGTTCACTTATGACTGTTGCTAAGGAGTATCTTGGGCTGGAAGTAGAAGAAAGACCGGTTCCTTTTGAAGAAGTAAAGGAATTTGCGGAGTGTGGTCTTTGCGGTACGGCAGCAGTTATTTCTCCTGTCGGCAAAATTGTAGACCATGGTAAGGAGATTGCTCTTCCTAGCGGTATGACGGAAATGGGCCCTATTACTAAAAAACTGTATGACACACTGACAGGAATTCAGATGGGCCGCATAGATGCGCCGGAAGGCTGGATTCATGTTATAAAATAAAGCTGGCATTTTCTATTTTTCTATATTGGAGATATAAACAAATGTACGACGACATAAGAACCCGATATCCGTATTTATACGAGACTCATCTGCACACGGCAGAGTCCAGCGCCTGCGCGCATTATACCGGAAGGGAGATGGCTCGGGCGTGTAAGGAATACGGATATACGGGTATTTTTGTGACAGACCATAACTGGGGCGGAAATACTGCGATAGACAGAAGCAAGCCCTGGGATGAGTGGGTGAATGATTTCTGCAAAGGATATGAGAACGCTAAAGACGAAGGCGATAAAATAGGGCTGGATGTCTTTTTTGGTTATGAAGCAGGTTTTTCCGGTACAGAATTTTTGTTATATGGAATCGATAAAGAGTGGATGCTTAATAATCCGGATATCCGTACGGCGGATATAGAGATGCAGTACAAGATGGTACATGGAAACGGCGGAATGGTCATTCATGCCCATCCATGCAGGGAGGCCGGCTATATATCGGAAGTTCGCCTTTTCCCTGAATTTGTAGATGGTGTAGAAGGCATAAACGGAGCTCATTCCAACCCGCGCAGCACCGGACATAATAATCCTGAGTATGATAAGAGGGCGATTGCATATGCCATGCAGCATAAGTTTCCTATTACGGCAGGCTCGGACATTCACAGCACCGACTTGTTTGGAGCCGGTATAGCCTTTAGAAGAAAGCTGGCATCTTCTGCGGACTATGTCAGGGCAATTTTATCGCATGAGGATTATATGCTGACAGACGGTGAATACTGGTATGATAAAGAAGGAAAACGTCATTAGTGATTTAAGCGGACTGTTTTAAAGCATGGAGGTTATTATGAGAGGCCGAAAAAGAGTCGCTGTAATTATATTGGTTATATGTATGGCTGTCTCTTTGCTGTCTGCCTGCGGCAAAAATAGGGATGGCGTTAATATAGTGCTGACAACAGGTTTTAATAAAGATGAGGTATTCCGTATCGGCTCTATTTCCTGCACGCTGCCGGAAATAATGGTATACCTGACTAATATACAGAATCAGTATGAGAGAATCTATGGAGCAGGAATCTGGGAAGCCAATCTGGGCGATGTTACTTTAGAAGAAAATGTTAAAGACATAGCGTTGGCACAGATTGCACAGATTAAAACCATGAATCTGATGGCAGAGCAATATGATGTCACATTATCAGAGGAAGAAGAGTCGCAGGTAAAGAATGCTGCAAAAGACTATTACGCTTCGTTAAATGAGACGGAAATTGAAACAATGGGTGTAGACGAGGATACCATTAAAGGACTTTATAAAGAGTACGCTCTTGCAGGTAAGGTTTATCAGTATATTATTAAAGATATAAATCCTGAAATCAGCGACGATGAGGCGCGGACCATTACGGTTCAGCATATTCTGCTTAAGACCTATGCTATGGATGGAACAGGCAAAAAAATCGAATATACGCAGAAGGCAAAGGAAGAGGCTTTTGATACAGCATACGAGGCGTGGGAAAAGGCTGTTGCAGGTGAGGATTTTGACGAACTTATCAGACGCTACAGCGAGGACTCTAAAAGCACATATTCCTTTGGAAAAGGAGAGATGGATCCTGCTTTTGAGGAGGCAGCTTTTAATCTTGGAACTGACGAAATCAGTGATATTGTAACAACGGAGTCAGGCTATCAGATTATTAAGTGCATCAGCGCTTTTAATAAAGAGGAAACAGACAGCAATAAGGTGAAGATTATAGAGCAGCGTAAAGCAGAGGTGTTCGGTCAGGAATACAATGCGTTTGTAGAGAACCTGACAAGAAAGCTGAACGAAGAGCTGTGGGAAAGCGTTCACTTTATTCATGACGAAAGTGTTGCTACACTGAGTTTTTTTGAAGTTTATAATGAGTATTTTGAATAAGAATATTGTTTAGAAAAAATTTATAAATCCGCAAATACAGATAAATAAAAGGTTTTAGAATAATTATTAGCACTCGATGAAGATGAGTGCTAATTTTTTCTTGACATTTTTAGGTGAGCGCATTAAACTGATTTTTAGATATAGATATAAGAGAAAGGAACGTGATTTTATGGCAGTAAAACATGGCAGTTTATCTATTAACAGTGACAATATTTTTCCTATTATTAAAAAGTGGTTGTATTCGGATCATGATATTTTCTTCCGTGAGTTGATTTCCAATGGCTGTGATGCAATTACAAAATTAAAGAAACTGGATATGATGGGCGAATATTCGCTGCCCGATGATTATAAGGCGAAGATTCAGGTCATTGTAAATCCGGAAGAGAAAACTCTCAAATTTATTGATAACGGACTCGGCATGACTGCTGACGAGGTTGAGGAGTATATTAATCAGATTGCTTTTTCGGGGGCATCGGATTTTATTGAAAAATACAAGGATAAAACAAACGACGATCAGATTATCGGTCATTTTGGTTTGGGTTTTTATTCCGCATTCATGGTAGCTGATGAGGTGCATATTGATTCCCTTTCATATAAGGATGGCGCGCAGGCTGTTCATTGGGAATGCGACGGCGGTACGGAATTTGATATGAAAGATGGAGACAGGAGCGAAGTAGGAACTGAGATTACTCTTTTCATCAATGAAGACTGTCTGGAATTCTGCAACGAGTATAAGGCGAGAGAGGTAATTAAAAAGTATTGTTCTTTCATGCCTATAGAGATATATCTTTCCAAAGCAAATACAACAGATACGCAGACTATAACAGAAGCGGAAAAACTTGATACTGACATCGTAGTGGAAGAAATCAAAAAGGAAAAAGAAGAGGACGAGCAGAAATTAAAGATTAAAAAGCGTCCTGAACTTTTGAATGAAACCAATCCGCTTTGGGCTAAGCATCCAAATGAATGCACGAAGGAGGAATATCTGGAGTTTTACCGCAAGGTATTTCAGGATTACAAGGAGCCTTTGTTCTGGATTCATCTGAATATGGATTATCCGTTCAATTTAAAGGGTATATTGTATTTCCCTAAGATTAATATGGAATATGAATCAATTGAAGGAACCATTAAGTTGTACAATAGTCAGGTTTTTATCGCAGATAATATCAAGGAAGTTATTCCTGAATTTCTGATGCTCTTAAAAGGCGTTATTGATTGCCCCGATCTGCCGCTGAATGTATCCAGAAGCGCATTGCAGAATGACGGATTTGTAAATAAGATAAGCGAATATATTACGAAAAAGGTTGCAGACAAGCTTTCAGGTATGTGCAAGACCGAAAAAGAAGAATATGAGAAATACTGGGACGACATCAGTCCGTTCATTAAATTCGGATGCTTAAAGGATGATAAGTTCTGTGAGAAGATGACAGATTATATCTTGTTCAAGAATCTGGATGGAAAATATCTGACCCTTCCGGAATGTCTGGAAGTGAATAAAATCGATCCGGACGAGGTAGAAGCTTCCGCTACAGACGAAAACGGTGAAAAAGTTGAAGCTGAAGTAGTAGACGAAAACGGTGAGAAGGTTGACGGTACAGAAGATGAAGAAGCATCTGATGATGAAAACAAAGAAAAAGTCATCTACTATGTAACTGACGTTAATCAGCAGAGTCAGTACATCAATATGTTTAAGTCTGCTAAGATGGATGCGGTAATTCTTACGCATAATATAGACCAGCCTTTCGTATCACAGCTTGAGTCTAAGAATGAAGGAATTAAATTCCAGAGAATAGATGCTGATTTAACAGATACCTTTAAGGCTAAGACAAGTAAGAAAGCCGAAAAAGAGTTAGAAGAGCAGACGGAAGAAATCTCTAAGATTATGAAGAAGGTCTTAAAGAAAGACAAAATTACCGTTAAGGTTGAAAAGCTGAAAAATAAGAAAATTTCTTCCATGATAACCTTATCCGAAGAGACCAGAAGAATGCAGGATATGATGAAGATGTATGCTATGCAGGGTATGGATATGGGAATGTTCGGCGGTAAAGAGGGTGAGACACTTATTCTGAATGCCAATCATCCACTGGTGCAATATGTACTTGAGCACAAGGATGGAGATAATGTCAGAATGATTTGTGAGCAGCTCTATGACCTTGCGCTGCTGCAGCAGACGCCGCTTGAGCCGGAAGCTATGACGAAATTTGTTGCAAGAAGCAATGATATTATGATGCTGCTGACTAAGTAAATATATAGAAAGCATCGAGAGGTATCTTAATGGAAAAAAATCTGACTACAGGGAATGTATTGAAGACTGTAGTATATTTTTCACTGCCGTATCTGCTGTCATATTTTTTGCAGACACTATATGGACTGGCCGACTTGTTTTTCGTCGGTCAGTTTAATGGTGTTGACAGCACTACGGCAGTTTCCATCGGAAGTCAGGTTATGCATATGCTTACTGTTATGATAGTCGGACTTGCAATGGGAGCTACTGTTATGATAGGCAGGGCGGTTGGCGCCGGAAAGAATGAAGAGACATCGCGCACTATAGGCAACACGATAACATTATTTATGATAATATCACTTGTGTTGTCAGCGGTTCTGTTGGTTATGGTAAAGCCAATCGTGGCTGTTATGTCCACGCCGGATGAAGCAGTCGCCGGAACGATTTCATATCTTAGGATTTGTTTCATAGGTATACCGTTTATTACTGCCTATAATATTATCAGTTCTATTTTCCGGGGTATGGGAGATTCCAAAAGCCCGATGTATTTTATAGCGGCAGCCTGTGCCGCTAACATAGTGCTTGATTATATTTTTATCGGAATATTGGGTCTTGGCACTGCGGGAGCGGCATTGGGGACAACGTTATCCCAGACAATCAGTGTTGCTGTATCTTTATTCGTAATAATGAAACACAAAACGGGTATATCGCTTTCACTTAAAGATTTGATACCGCATAGGGATACTATGGAATCGCTTCTTAAAATCGGCATTCCCGTAGCGCTGCAGGATGGTTTCATTCAAATTGCATTCATTGTGATTACCGTAATTGCCAATAAACGAGGATTGAATGACGCAGCGGCAGTCGGTATCGTGGAGAAGATAATCGGAATCTTATTCCTCGTGCCATCTTCGATGCTTTCAACGGTATCGGTTCTCTCAGCACAGAATGTCGGAGCAGGAAAGCCGGAACGTGCCCGCCTTACGCTTAAATATGCCTGTATCATGGCAGTAGTATGGGGAACTGCGGCAGTTGTTGTAATGTTGTTTGCAGCAGAGCCCTTTATCGGATTATTTGCGGATGACGCTGCGGTAATATTGCTTGGCGGTCAATATATGCGAGGGTATGTCTGGGATTGTATCTTCGCAGGCATTCATTTTAGCTTCAGCGGTTATTTCTGCGCTTACGGACTTTCTGCAATCCCGTTTATACATAATTCAATGTCGATAATATGTGTACGCATTCCGTTTGCATACTTCGCATCGAAGTATTTTGCAGATACGCTCCTGCCAATGGGAATTGCCTCTCCGGCAGGTTCGGCTCTGTCGGTGATTATCTGTGTCGGCGTATATATCTGGTTGGGCAGACGACAGAAGCAATATTAGTGAACTGCTAAAGTGTCGTCTTTTTGATATCTGCATATAATAACTAGAAAGATAATAAGGTTTAAGCAGGTAATTATATGAACCCAAAAGCTATAAGAAGCGCACAGATGGAAGGGGAAACGACCGGCGGGCTGCAGATAAATGTAACCTCGGATATAGGTTTTATACCTATTCAGAACGCTGTGATTTCCATTGCTTATACCGGTACACCCGGAACAACGCTTGAAACCTTGCAGACAGACAGCTCCGGGCAGGCACAGGAAGTGCAGCTTATGGCGCCGCCCCTGTCTTATAGTCTTACGCCGGATTCTCCGATGCCATATTCGGAATATAATCTGACCGTGGAAGCACCGGGATATGAGCCTGTGCTGGTTTCCGGCGTTGAGGTCTTGCCCGATGTAACGGCAGTGCAGGATATACGAATGACCCCGACGGAAACTTCCAGAGAGGAAGAAGAGACAATTGTGATTCCGGATCATACATTGTATGGAGAATACCCGCCGAAGATTCCGGAAGATGAGATTAAACCTATTGATGAGACCGGTGAAATCGTACTTAGCCGTGTCGTTGTTCCTGAGTATGTTGTTGTACATGACGGAGTGCCGTCTGACAGCAGTGCTCCAAACTATTATGTAAACTACAAAGAGTATATTAAAAACGTAGCCTCTTCGGAAATCTATGCAACCTGGCCGGAAAGCTCTATTTATGCAAATATTCTTGCAATTCTCTCTTTTACGCTGAACAGGGTATATACAGAGTGGTACAGAAATCAGGGTTACAATTTTACCATTACCTCCTCCACAGCCTATGATCAGAAATGGATTCGCGGCAGAAATACTTATGAAAATATTGATAGGCTGGTGGACAGTATTTTTTTGAACTATCTCTCAAGACCGGGAGTCAGGCAGCCGATTTTCACCTCATACTGTGACGGCAGAAGAGTGACCTGCAGCGGTCTTAGCCAGTGGGGCTCTAAGTATCTGGGAGACGAAGGATATTCGGCAATCGAGATACTCAGGTACTATTACGGCAGCGATATGTATATTAATACCGCAGTCAGCGTTTCCGGCGTACCGTCTTCTTTTCCGGGATATAATCTGACAATTGGTTCGTCAGGTGATAAAGTCAGACAGCTCCAGCAGCAGCTCAACCGGATTGCACAGAATTATCCGGCTATTCCCAAGGTTACGGTGGATGGCATTTATGGGCAGGGAACAGCGGATGCCGTACGCGTATTCCAGAAGGTCTTCGGACTGCCGCAGAGCGGAATTACGGATTTTCCGACATGGTATGAAATTTCACGTATCTATGTAGGTGTAAGCCGTATAGCTGAACCTGAATAATTTTTCAATATGTAATACCAAAAGCGAAGGCTTAAATAGTTGGACGCTTTTGGTATTTTTTTAATATAAAGTATTGATTTCCTATATCTGGTATTGTATAATTGATTTACATAATAACTTAACATAATGTATTTACATAATACGACGAAAATTATTATTGTACTCAGGGAGGTAAAACTTAAAATGAAAAAACTTATGAGCGTAAAACTATGGTTTGCAATCTGCCTTGTATTGGGCATGATGATGTTGCCGAACAATCAGTTGAAAGCGGAAGCTGCGGATATTATAGCTACGGTACATGGAACCGTGTCGAGTAAAACGACAGGTGACCTGTTATATCTTTCTACTCCTGAAGGAATGATGACTATTAAGTTGGATAGTAATACAGACGCTACCGGAATCAAGCTTCTGCTCCCAAACAGCAGCGTATATGTTTCCGTAACATATGGCAATGACGGCTATCTTCATGCTGCTAAGCTTTTCAAGGAAGCACCGAAACCAGCAGTTACAGTTGATACAGCTCATCCTATGACTGTGTCGGGAACAATAAGTACGAAGTCTACTGAGGAGATGCTTTATTTTAATACATCCGGCGGTGAGATGCAAATTAAGTTAGATGACACTACTAGGATAAATTCGGGAGTAGTTCTTATATTGAATACTACATACAATATCACTTGTGCACGGGGATCAGATGCATACCTGCATGCAATCAGCATTGATAGTATGAATTCAAATACAACAGTAACGGGAAGTACAGCAAATTCACCGATGCCGGCGGCCGCTGTGACAGCACAAACTACAGTGGTTTCAGGTACGGTTGGCAGCAATACGACGGAAAAAATGTTGTATCTTGCGACAAGCGGCGGAGAAATGCATATTGTAATTGATGCGAATACCGACTCCAGATTCGGTATGGTTCTTACACCGGGGCGTTCATTGACGCTTTCCGTATACCGCGGTTCCGATGCATATATGCATGCGGCAATGATTGTAGGTGTAAAGACAGCTGCAGCGGCAGTACAAATAGACACCGCGTCTCCAATGACAGTGACCGGCACCGTTAGCAGCAAGTCAACTGAAGATATATTGTATCTGAATACGTCACAGGGTGAGATGGTGCTTAAGCTTGATGCGGTTTACAACGTCAGCAACTGCAAGGTTCTGGTAAGCGGCAAGCAGGTTACTGTAACATGTGCGCGCGGTTCCGATGCTTATTTACATGCCCTTACTATTAAAGGTAACTAATCTGATATAAATATAAGAGATATAACGCACCCTGTTGAACCTTCGATAGGGTGCGTTCTTTTCCTTGCAGATACACCATGTTAGATGATATAATAAAGAGATAAAATTATTAAAATAAGGTATGGTAGCATAAGTTGAAACAGATTATCCAAGAAATATTAGAAGGCAATTTCAAATCTGATAATACCTCCCTGGATTTTTCATGTCCGCGCGTAGACATTACTCTCAAGCCCGGAAGTATTGAAGAAGGGTTTTTTACCATATATGCCACAGAAGGGACATTGACCGAGGGGCATATTATTTCCTCGGATCTGCGTATGGAGTGCCTTACCACATCTTTTAACGGCAGTCAGGATGATATATACTACCGCGTCGATGCTTCTGAAATGAAAATCGGTGATGAGATAAAAGGCGTTTTTCATATTATATCAAATCAGGGGGAATACTATCTCCCTTTTTCCGTTACCGTCATAAAGGGCACGGTTAAGTCAAGCATTGGTGATATCAGAAATCTGTTTCATTTTACGAATTTAGCGAAAAGCGAATGGCCGGAAGCTGTAAAATTATTCTATAGCGAAGAATTTGAACAAATATTTACCGGAAACGACAGACAGTATTATAATGCGTATAAGGGTCTTTCCGAAATTTATGGAAATGAACACAACGTAGAAGAATTTCTGCTGACAATCAATAAAAAGAAGAGTGTAGAATTTATTCCTGAGGAAACTCAGATAGTGATAGAAAACCCTGAAGCTCTTGCGAGATATTCACTTGTTATTAATCGTAACGGCTGGGGATATACACATCTGCGTATCGAGACGGAAGGGGATTTTTTGAGTATAGATGAGGAGGTTGTATCGGACGACGACTTTCTTGGAAATTTGTACAGGCTGTATTATTACATCCTTGATGATAATCTTCATGCCGGTAATAATTATGGCTGCATCAGATTAATCAGTTATGAACAGACAGTCACCATTCCTATTACTGTCGTTCATCGTGCGGAAACGGCGCGGAAGCTGCATGGAATATATAAAGAGAGAAAGCGCGTTGTTGTACAGTTGATGCAGCTTTACCAGAACTTCCGACTTAAAAAGATAAGTGCAAAGACTTGGATGGATGAGACCGGCAGACTAATAGACAGGCTTAAGGGGTTATATGGTAAAGATATATCCACAGGCTTATTTCAGGCGCATCTTTTTATAACCCAGGAACGCTTCAATGAAGCAAGTTGGATTCTTGAACAGAATAAAGATGCAATAGTGGAAATTCGGGAAGATAAACCTGAAATCTGGTGTTATTATCTGTATCTTACGGCGCTATGCAGCAAAAATGAGGAGTATACTGATGACGCTGCATCGAAAATTCTCCGTATTTACGAGCGAAACCGCGGCAACTGGCGGATTGCATGGATGCTTTTATTTATTGCGGATGAATATATTAAGAACGCTTCCAGAAAATGGGCGCTGTTTGAAGAACTTTTTGCTAATAACTGCAACAGTCCGATACTCTATATGGAAGCATGGAATGTACTCAGTATGAATCCCGCCATTCTGTTAAAACTCGGTGAATTTGAACTGCAGATATTGAATTATGCTGCCAAAAATGATGTACTAAAGGATGATGTTGTAATACAGCTTATATATCTTGCACAGAAGCAGAAGGGATTTTCAGGGATTCTATTTGACATTCTGGTTTCCTGCTATGATAAAAGACCGCAGAATGATATCCTTCAGGCAATCTGCACAATTCTTATTAAGGGAAATTTATATGGTGAAAAGTATCTTCGGTGGTATCGCTCAGGTGTAGAACAAAACTTGCGGATTACCAGACTATATGAGTTTTATATGATGTCTCTTCCCTTAGACGGCAAGGAAACTCTGCCTAAGATGATATTGATGTATTTTTCTTATCAGAGTGATTTGAGTTATGAGATTACCGCGTATCTGTATGCGTATGTATATAAACGCAAGGATGCGATACCGGATATTTATGTAAACTATCTTCCTGCTATGGAAAGTTTTGTCATTGAGCAGATAAAGCATGGAAGAATCAATAAACATTTAGCCTATCTATATCGTAATATTCTTACACAGTCAATGGTAGACGAAGAGGTGGCTAAGGGATTATTATCGCTGATATTTACGCAGGATATCATAGTGGAAAGCGATATGGTGCGGCAAGTCATTCTGGTTTATCCATATGCTGCGGGACAGATGGCTTATCCTGTTACATCTGGCAGGGCTCAGGTACCGATTTATGATGAAAACTGTCAGATTATTTTGGAAGACGGTTATAGAAACCGTTATATATGCAGTATTTCATATCGTGTTGAGCGTTTGGTTTCGGCTGGAAGCCTTTTATCACTTGCAGCGACTTATATTAAGGAGCATCTTGGATATGCTCTGAATGTATGCTTTGCGGGAAAGGATTCCATAGTCATACAGGAAGATAATGCAGAACAGTTCAGGCATCTTGCCGATACTGATTTTCTTGTGAGTCCAATCCGTCAGGAAATCAGGATTAAGCTTGTGAATTTTTATTATGAAAAAGACCGCATGTGGGAGTTGGATGAATATCTTATGTCCCTGAAGCTCGAAGATATTGCGCTAAGCGACAGGAAGGAAATAGTGCGCCTGATGGTACTTCGCGGAATGTATGAGGAAGCTTATGAGTGGGTTTTGCGTATCGGACCTTATGGGATAGACGCCAAAACACTTGTGAAAATGTCCAGCAGACTGCTAGCGGAAGACGAACCGGAAGAAAATGCTTTTATGACAGACACTCTCCATTATGTTATGAAAAGGGGAAAATATGATGAAAATGTCCTGAAATATCTGATTCGCTTTTATAACGGCAGCACAAAGGATATGCGCGATATATGGAAGGCAGCGTGTGATTTCGGTGTGGAGCCTTATGAGCTGAGTGAGCGTATTATAGTGCAGATGCTTTATACAGGCTCTCATATTGGAGAGAAGATGGATATATTCGGCTCGTATATAAAGGCAGGCGGAAAAGATGAAGTGATTGCCGCATTTATATATCAGTGCTGCTATGATTATGTAATAAATGAAAAAATAACAGAGCCGTTTTTACTCCAGTGCATTCTGAATATGCATAGGGAAAATGCCGCTTTGCATTTGGTGTGCAAGTTGGCATATTTGAAATATTATGCGGAAAATAAGAATGAAATATCAGAGGATAACAAAGCTATAATAAAAGAATTTTTACAAGAACTGTTGTCGCATCAGATTGTACTGCCGCTTTTCAAGGAATTTCAGGGCTATCTTCCTGCGTTGGATATATTACAGGATAAGTCCATTCTGGAATACAGGGCTAAGCCCGGCCATCGTGCAACAATTCACTACCTGATTCAGAAAGAGGGCGGCGCAGGGCAGGAATACTGTAGGGAAAATATGAAAGATATGTTTGCGGGCATATGCGTGAAGGAATTTATTCTGTTTTTTGGAGAGCGGCTGCAATATTATATTACGGAAGAGGTTGACGGCAGGGAGCAGGTGACCGAAAGCGGCATGATAAACAGAAGCGATATCGGCGACGCGGTTCATGAGAGCAGCAGGTTTAATATGCTGAATGATATAATGATCGGAAAGACTCTGCAGGACTATGATACCGTAGATAAATTATTAGCAGAGTATTATAAGAAAGATTTTATGGCAGACAGACTGTTTAAGGCTATCTGAAAAATGAGCTTTACGCAGGAATCTTGGGAAGGGAGCAAGGGTATTTAAATGTTCTTTGACAGGAAAACAGATGGAAAAGTGCATAAAGGCAGTATTCTTGCAGGCTATGACTTGGGAAATGATTTCTCGCAGATAAGCTACTGTGTGTATGGAGAAGACTCTAAAGAACCGGTCGAAAGCGTTGCGACTGTCGTAGGAACGAAGCAGTATAATATCCCTACGGCATTATGTAAACGAAAAGGAGTAAACCAGTGGCTGTATGGCAGGGATGCCATTAGGGCAGGTCAGGAAGAAGGGAACCTGATTATCAATCTGGTTGAGCTTGCCAGAAAGGGTGAAATGATTGAAATAGAAGAAGAGTCCTACGACCCTGTCGCCCTTCTGACATTATTTATTAAAAGAAGCCTTGCGTTGATGAGTTTCGTGACAGCGTCGGAAAATATAGATGCATTCATGTTTACGGTAGATGTGCTGGATGACAGGATGGTGGAGATATTGTCGCAGGCGGCGGTGAACCTGAATCTTAAGACTTCACATATTTATTTCCAAAGCCATACGGAGAGCTTTTACTATTTCGTACTGCACCAGCCTGAAGAACTGTGGAAATATCAGGTGCTTGCCTGTGAGCATAACGGTACAAGACTTAAGACGTACAGAATGGAACGCAATAAAAGAACAACTCCGATAGTGGTGCTGATAGAAGAACAGATATACGGGACACTGGCGCTTCCTGACGAGCAGGAAGAAGAGGAAATAAAAAAAGATGCTTATGCGGCAGCAGACGAAAAATTCTGTAATATTCTTAACAATCAGTGTACAGACAGAATCGTATCCTCAGCGTATCTTTTGGGAGACGGATTTAAGAATGAGTGGGCTAAGGAATCCCTGCGCTTTTTATGCCGGAACCGAAGGGTTTTTCAGGGCAACAATCTTTTCTGTAAGGGCGCATGCTTTGCGTTGCTTGAGAGGTTCGAGCCTAGTAAAGAGGGAAAGGAACATATTTTCTTAGGACCTGACAAACTAAAGTCCAACGTGGGAATGAATGTGTTCAGGCGAGGGAAAGAATCTTATTATGCATTGTTAGACGCGGGCGAAAACTGGTACGAGGTGCACAAAAGCTGCGAGATACTGCTTCCGGGAGAGGAAAATATCCTTTCGTTTCTGATTACGCCGCTTACGGGAGAGCGTGCGGGAATTCAGGAAATTGTTCTGGAGGACGCACCTGTGAGAGAAGGTGCATTCAGCAGATATGAGATGGAAATCAGGATGGTTTCTGCGGAGTGCGTGGAAATGAAGATAACGGATTTAGGATTCGGGGAGCTGTTTCCGGTTGGCGGTAAAATGTGGAAGAAACAGTTTGCGGTTACGTAAATGACATTGTTATCGGATACGGACGAACTTAGACAAAATAAACAAAAAACGGTGCTCATCGCAAGCGCAATCGCCCCTTATTTTTGTTTATTTTATCTAAGTTCTGGTTGTTGATTAAGTATCTGACTGAGATACAGAAGAAAGGGAATGGACATAAAGATGAGCCATATCATACTTGGGACGGGAAATTATGCGAAAATTCCGTATTTTTTTGATAAAACTTATGTAAACTTGTATTCACTTGAAGAGCTATGCTTCTGCCTTGTGGAAAATGCAGAGTTTGTAGATAATAGTATTACAGATGATAAACTGGCGGACTGGTTAGGTGGGCAGTGTGGATTGACTGAGCTTGCACATACGCTTCAAGCTTTGACAAATAAGAAAGCATCAGTGGACGTATATGTGGGAACGATATTAGAGTATGCGGGTCTGTATTCCCGGGAAGTAATTGAGCATACCGAAATGGTGATAAGGAATAATGAAGGCTTAAGTCCATATGAGAAACAGAAAGCCAAGGCGGACTATATGCTGCAGAATAAGCATTATACGCTTGCATTGGAGAGATATGACGAACTGCTTGCAAGGCTGCCTGAGGAGAAAAAAGAACTTCGGGGGAGTCTGCTTCATAATATGGGAGTAATATATGCCAAGCTTTTCATGTTTGAACTTGCACAGGAAAAATTCATGGAAGCATACCGGGCAAGCGGAAATCCTGAAAGCCTTGAGCAGTTTCTGGCAGCGCGGAGAATGCAGGATAGCGACAGTGAATATGTTGATTATATTGCAGGACATCCTGAACTGCATGAGGTGTCTATGAAGATTGAGCATATGGTAGAACAGGCGGCAGAGCAGTTCGATGCCACACAGGTAAGCAGGATGCTCTTTACATTGAAAGTGTGTAAAGAAGAAGGAGGACTTGCTGCCGGCAATATGGCATATTATGATGAAATAGAGAAATTAACCGATGAACTAAAAGATGCGTATAGGGAGAAGCTGAACAGGTAAAAAGATTATGGGATTGTTTAAAAAAATAATAAAGAAGTGGAACAAACTTATATCAAATTCGGAATATGAAGATGATGAATATTGGGACGAAGCTGAATATTCGGAAAATACGGAAGAAGTAAAGATTAGGGATTTTGATAACAGCGAACTGCGCGGAGAATTTGTGCGCAACTGCCTGGAAAAAATATCGGAAGCTTCTAAAGAGATGGAAAATCTTGATTATGAGTACAATCTGGTAACTTCATATCTGGAGGATATGGAGGAAATCGAAGCACTTCCGGAAGATGAAATGGACTACTTAAAAAACTGTGCCAAGAGAGTGGAAATGCTGCAAGACAGCAGAGATGATTTCGTAGAGAGAAAACGTCAGATGAGTGACGAGCGTTTCTACCAGATGGAGCGGATGATTGATGAGATTGAAGAGGGTAGAGTAAAGCTTAAAGAGGCGGAGAACTATCAGGAATTGGTGAAGAAGGATTTAAGCCGTTTAGATGGTGAGAAACATGCCTATCTTTATCGAAAAAAAGAAGTGATAGGCGTTCTGGCTGATACAAAGGGCATGACAATTATCTGTGTGACGGCGTTTGCCTTGTGCTTCGTACTTCTTTTGATACTGCAGTTCCTATTGGAGATGGATACACAGGCCGGATGTCTGATTACGGCAGGAGCGGCCGCAATTGCAATTACAATTATTTACATGAAACATATGGATGCACGAAAAGAACTTAAGCGTGTGGAACTTGGAATAAACAAGCTGATTTTGTTACAGAACAGGGTAAAAATCAGGTATGTTAATAACAAGAACTTACTGGATTATCTGTATTTGAAGTACAATGTTTCAAGTGCAGATGAGCTTGAAGCATTGTGGCTGAAATACGCTCGTGAGAAAGAAGAGAGGGAGAAATACAGACAAGCGGAGCTGGAGCTTGACGCCGCTCAGCAGGACCTTCTTAAGATGCTCAAGAGATATAAAATAGCCTATCCGGAGGTATGGCTGCATCAGACCGAGGCAATCATTGACCACAGGGATATGGTGGAAATCAGGCATAGTCTGATAATCAGAAGGCAGTCGCTGCGTAAACGAATAGAATATAACAAAGAAACCGTGGCGGGAGGCGCGCAGAAAGATATTAAGGAACTTGTTCAGCGCTATCCGAAATACGCCAGAGAAATTCTTGAAACAGTTGAAAAGTATGAGGAAAGTATGTAGAATATTCATATAACCAATTACGAAACTATTATCACAGGTCACGAACTTAGTCAAAATAAGCAAAAACGGAGCTCACCGCAAGCGAAATCGCTCCTTATTTTGTTCATTTTGACTAAGTTCTGGTTGTTGAAATAGAGTTATGTAATTGCTTAATTAATATACAATAAGAGAGAGGAAAAGGTAACAACAATGAAAAAACTGGAACAACTCTATGAAGGAAAAGCAAAAAAGGTATTTAAAACAGAAGACCCTGATGTTTTAATCGTGGATTACAAAGACGATGCAACAGCATTCAATGGGGAGAAAAAGGGAACGATTGTCGGAAAAGGTGTAATCAATAATAAAATGACCAACCATGTTTTCCAAATTCTGGAAAAAGAAGGCGTTCCAACACATTTCATTGAGGAATTGAGCGACAGGGAAACGGCGGTAAAAAAAGTTGAAATAGTACCGCTTGAAGTTATAATCCGTAACGTGGCGGCAGGAAGCTTTTCCAAAAGGCTCGGTGTTCCGGAAGGCACACCTTTTGCTGAACCGACTATTGAATTCAGTTATAAAAACGACGAGCTCGGCGACCCGCTGATCAACAGTTACTTTGCGGTAGCGCTTAAGCTTGCGACATGGGAAGAAATTGAGACGATTAAGAAATATGCTTTTAAAGTAAATGAAGTGCTGAAAAATTACTTCTTACAGGCAGATATCAAATTAATTGATTTCAAGATTGAATTTGGCCGTTATCACGGACAGATTATTCTGGCTGACGAGACAAGCCCTGATACCTGTAGATTGTGGGATGTCCATACTAATGAAAAACTGGACAAAGACCGCTTCCGCAGAGACTTAGGAAATGTAGAGGAAGCATATAACGAAGTGTTCAAGAGACTCGGACTGTAATCAAAAAGGGAAAGGAATAAGGCTGATAAAGTGATAAAGGATATCGAAAAAACAGACAAACTAGGGGAAGAATGTGGTGTTTTTGGTATCTATGATTTTGATGGAAATGATGTAGCATCTACAATTTATTACGGACTTTTTGCCCTGCAGCACAGAGGGCAGGAGAGCTGCGGCATAGCGGTGAGTGATACGAACGGTCCCAAGGGAAAAGTGCAAAGTGTTAAGGAAATGGGGCTTTTAAATGAGAACTTCACACCTGATACTCTGGAAAAGCTGAAAGGTGATATCGGCGTAGGCCATGTCAGATATTCGACTGCCGGCAGCAGTACCAGAGAAAATGCGCAGCCACTTGTATTAAATTATGTAAAGGGTACTTTGGGGCTGGCGCACAACGGCAATTTAATCAATGCTACAGAGCTTCGACATGAATTGGAGTATACGGGAGCAATATTTCAGACAACGATTGATTCGGAAGTCATCGCATATCATATAGCAAGAGAACGTCTTAACTGCGGTACTGTGGAAGAGGCCGTAGGACGTGCCATGCTAAAGATTAAGGGAGCATATTCCCTGATTGTCATGTCGCCGCGTAAGCTGATAGGCGCAAGAGACCCATACGGATTCAGGCCTCTCTGTATCGGCAGACGTGACAATGCATATATTCTGGCATCCGAGACCTGCGCACTGGATACTATCGGCGCGGATTATGTCAGGGATGTGGAGCCGGGAGAGATTGTCACAATATCACCCGAAAAAGGAATTGAATCCGACAAACGGCTCTGTATCGCTAAAGATAAGCATGCCAGATGTGTATTTGAATACATATATTTTGCAAGGCCTGACAGTCATATTGATGGTGTGAGTGTTTATGATTCACGTATTCTTGCGGGAAAATACCTCGCTATTGACTCTCCTGTAGAGGCGGATTTGGTAGTAGGTGTGCCGGAGTCGGGAAACTGCGCTGCGCTTGGCTATGCCATGCAGTCCGGAATTCCTTATGGACAGGCGTTTGTAAAAAATTCATATGTAGGCCGTACTTTTATCAAACCGAAACAGAAGAACCGTGAAAGCAGCGTACAGGTGAAGCTGAATGCCATAAAGGAAGCGGTAAACGGTAAAAGGATTATCATGATAGACGATTCCATAGTGCGCGGAACCACATCTGACAGAATCGTAAGGATGCTTCGTGAAGCGGGAGCGGCCGAAGTGCATATGAGAGTAAGTTCACCGCCGTTTTTGTGGCCATGCTATTTCGGCACGGATGTGCCTGCACAGGACCAGCTGATTGCGTATAACCGTTCAGTAGATGAAGTATGTGAAATTATCGGAGCGGATTCTCTTGGGTATCTACGGGAGGAGAGACTTGATGAGATTGCAGGGAATCTTGGAATATGTAAGGGGTGCTTTACCGGAATATATCCTATGGAGCCGCCTAAAGATGATATCCGTGGGGAGTTTGAGAAATAAAATAAAAACTCAGATGGAGGATTGGCGTTATGAGTACAGATAAATATGTAAGTCCGTTATCGGAAAGATATGCGAGTAAGGAGATGCAGTATATCTTTTCACCGGATATGAAATTCAGGACGTGGAGAAAGCTGTGGATTGCCCTGGCGGAGACAGAAATGGAACTGGGGCTTAGCCAGAACGGTAAACCTGTTATTACTAAAGAGCAGATTGACGAGCTGAAAAGCCACGCCGAGGATATCAATTATGACGTTGCGAAAGCAAGGGAGAAGGAAGTGCGCCACGACGTTATGAGCCATGTATATGCTTATGGGCAGCAGTGCCCGAAAGCGGCGGGTATCATACATTTGGGTGCGACGTCATGTTATGTCGGAGACAATACCGATATTATAGTAATGACCAAGGCTTTGAAACTGGTAAAAAAGAAATTGGTGAATGTAATTGCAGAGATTTCCGAGTTTGCAGACAAATATAAAGAACTTCCGACGTTAGCTTTCACCCATTTTCAACCGGCACAGCCTACGACAGTCGGGAAAAGGGCGGCTCTGTGGGCGCATGAGTTCTGTCTTGACTTAGAAGACCTCGATTATGTTATTTCAACTATGAAACTGCTGGGTTCCAAAGGAACTACCGGCACGCAGGCGTCGTTTCTGGAATTATTCAACGGAGATCAGGAAACAATTGATAAAATAGATCCGATGATTGCTAAGAAGATGGGATTTGAAAAATGCTATCCGGTATCGGGACAGACCTATTCACGTAAAGTAGATACAAGGGTCTGCAATGTTTTAGCAGGAATTGCCGCATCAGCCCATAAGATGTCAAATGACATCAGGCTGCTGCAGCATTTAAAGGAAGTGGAGGAGCCTTTTGAGAAAAGTCAGATTGGTTCGTCCGCAATGGCATATAAGCGCAATCCGATGAGAAGCGAAAGAATCGCCTCATTGTCCAGATTCGTCATGGTAGATGCTCTGAACCCTGCCATTACTTCTGCAACGCAGTGGTTTGAAAGAACGTTGGACGATTCCGCAAATAAGAGGCTTTCCATTCCGGAAGCATTTCTTGCGGTTGACGGTATTTTGGATCTGTGTCTGAACGTGGTGGACGGTCTGGTAGTATATGATAAAGTCATAACGAAGCGTCTGATGAGCGAACTGCCTTTCATGGCGACTGAAAATATCATGATGGATGCCGTTAAGATGGGTGGAGACCGTCAGGAACTTCATGAGAGAATCCGCGAGTTATCCATGATTGCCGGAGCTAACGTGAAGAAGGAAGGAAAAGAGAACAACCTATTGGAGCTTATAGCGGACGACCCGGCATTTAATATGAATCTTGAAGACCTTCAAAAGACCATGGATCCTTCTAAATATGTAGGACGTGCGCCGCTTCAGGTGGAGAAGTTTATAGAAGAGGTTGTAAAACCTATATTAGAGGAAAATAAAGAACTTCTTGGGGTTAAGGCAGAGATAAGTGTATAAGTTTTATTATTTTTTGCAAGTGTAGATTGTAATATGATGGAAAATGTTCTATAATCATAAAGTAAGAAACACTTTAAGCAGGTTTTTTACAAACCTGCTTTTTGTGTGTAACTCTTTAATGTATAAGGATACGGAGGGTAAATTTATGGTAAAAGCAATAGTAGGCGCTAACTGGGGAGATGAAGGAAAAGGTAAAATGACCGATATGATGGCTAAAGAAGCCGACATAGTAATCCGCTATCAGGGCGGCGCCAATGCGGGACATACAATTGTGAATAATTATGGAAAGTTTGCGCTCCACACACTGCCGTCAGGTGTGTTTTATAATCATACCACAAGCATCATCGGCAATGGTGTGGCGTTAGATATTCCGATACTTGTAGATGAAATTAAATATATCACGGACAGGAATGTACCGATGCCTAAGCTTCTGGTGTCTGACAGATGCCAGATTGTGATGCCTTATCATAAACTGTTTGACCAGTATGAGGAGGAAAGGCTTGGCGGTAAATCTTTTGGCTCAACTAAGTCAGGAATTGCACCGTTTTATTCAGATAAATATGCAAAAGTAGGTTTTCAGGTCAGCGAACTTTTTGATGAAGCTCTGTTAAAAGATAAGGTAGAGAGAATCTGCGAGACCAAGAATGTTTTGCTTAAGCATCTGTATCACAAGCCGTTGATTGATGCGGCCGAGTTGCTGGAAACCCTGCATCAGTATAGGGACATGGTAGAACCTTATGTTTGCGACGTTTCGGCTTATCTGGATAAGGCACTTAAAGAGGGTAAAACTATTCTGTTAGAAGGTCAGCTTGGTACTCTTAAAGATACTGACCACGGTATTTACCCGATGGTAACGTCTTCTTCCACTCTGGCAGCTTATGGCGCGATAGGAGCAGGACTTCCGCCTTATGAAATAAAGCAGATTGTTACGGTTTGTAAAGCATATTCTTCCGCAGTAGGAGCCGGAGCTTTTGTATCAGAGATTTTCGGAGACGAAGCGGATGAGTTAAGACGCCGCGGAGGAGATGGCGGAGAATATGGTGCGACTACAGGAAGACCCAGACGTATGGGATGGTTTGACTGCGTTGCTTCTAAGTACGGGTGCAGATTACAGGGCGCCACTGACGTAGCCTTTACTGTATTGGATGTACTGGGCTATCTTGACGAGATTCCGGTCTGCGTCGGATATGAAATAGACGGAGAAGTTACTACGGACTTCCCTGTTACGGCTAAACTTGAGAAAGCAAAGCCTGTACTTAAAAAACTTCCGGGCTGGAAATGTGAAATTCGCGGTATTAAAAACTATGAAGACCTTCCGGAAAAATGTCGCAATTATATAGAATTTATAGAAGAGCAGATAGGATATCCGATTACTATGATTTCAAACGGACCCAGCCGCGACGATATTATTAAGCGTAAGAGCCCGTTAAGCAGATAACGGATACAGGTAAAATGGTATGGTTTCGATAAAAGAAGTGGCAAGGCGCTGCGGCGTATCCGTTGCTACAGTCAGCAAGGCGCTGAACGGTAAAAGCGATATCGGAGAAGAAACAAAAAGAAGAATCCGGAAAATCGCGGATGAGATGGGATATCTCCCTAATGCTACCGCCAGAGCGCTGCGCTCGAAAAGAAGTCACAGCATAGGAGTATTAATTGGGAATGAAGAAGGCACAGGTCTTACCGACGAGTTCTTTCCCAAATTGCTGAATTCTTTTAAAAAAGCTGTGGAAAAAAGGGGATATGAAATTACATTCATAAATAAAGAAATCGGAAATCATACCATGACCTACCTGGAGCATTGCAGATACCGCGGAGTGGACGGAGTGGTACTGGCGTATGTAAAATATTGGGAACCGGAAATAATGGAACTGTTAGAGAGCGATTTTCCTGTAGTAACGGTTGACTATGTTTTTGATAAAAAAACATCGGTCTGCTATGATTATGCACAGGGCATCAAGGATCTGGTCACGCATATTTATGCGAAGGGTCATAGGAAGATAGCATATATACATGGGGAAAACGCAAAATATATCGGGACTACAAAAGAGCGCGTAGAAAGCTTTTATAATACGATGACAGAGTTAGGACTTAAGGTGCCTGAAGAATATGTAAAAGCGGGAGAATACTTAAATTTTCGCAAAGCGGGTCAACTGACGGCGGAACTTATGGAGCTGCCCGACCCTCCGACCTGTATTCTGTATCCTAATGACTTTTCAGCGATTGGCGGAATGGGAGAAATATATAAAAGGAAACTTGTGATTCCTGATGATATATCCATCGCAGGCTATGACGGAATACCGGTGTCAAAGGCATTGACTCCTGAGCTGACTACACTGGAACAGGATTTAGATAAGATGGGTGACGCAATTGCAGAAAGCATTGTTTCTCTTATTGAGAACCCGACGAAAACAGAGCCTGAGAGGATTCTGATACAGGGCAGGGTATTGCAGGGGGAGTCGGTAGGAAATATTAAAAAATAAGAGAGCGGATAAGACCGCTCTCTGCTGTTTATTACAACCTTTCCCCATACTTCTCCTCACAGTATTTACACCGATAAACTTCTGCTTTTTCATCAGCAAGAACGAAGATGTGAGGAAGTTCCTGTTCGATTGATGTGATGCATCTTGGGTTTTTACATTTAATTATATTCTTTATTTCCTTGGGAAGCACAAGCTCCTTTTTATCAACAATTTCACCATCTTTGATGACATTTACCGTGATATTATGGTCTATAAAGGCCAGAACATCTAAATTCAGTGTATTGATGTCACATTCTACTTTCAGTATATCCTTTTTTCCCATTTTATTGCTGCGGGCATTTTTTATAATTGCAACAGTACAGTCAAGTTTGTCCAACTGCAGATGATGATATATTGACAGACTCTTGCCTGCTTCAATATGGTCAAGGACAAACCCTTCTTCGATTTTTCCTACATTTAACATATTTTTTCACCCCTTTAATTATACTCTGATTTCCAGTAATGTCAGAATCAATGCCATTCTTACATATACGCCGTATTGAACCTGCTTAAAATAAACTGCTCTCGGGTCATCGTCCACTTCTACGGATATTTCATTTACACGGGGAAGCGGATGCAGTACCAGCATGTCATCTTTGGCAAGAGACATTTTGGCTTTGTTTAAGATATAGAAGTCTTTCAATCTTACATAATCTTCTTCGTTGAAGAATCGTTCTCTCTGAACGCGCGTCATATAAAGCAAATCAAGTTTCGGCATACATTCTTCCAGACGGATTACTTCTTCATAGGAAATTTCCATTTCTTTAAGCATGTCAGTAATATAATCAGGAACCTTCAGTTCCGGCGGCGATATGAAAATGAAGTGGATATCGGGATAACGTACTAATGCATTGATTAAGGAATGTACGGTTCGACCGAATTTTAAGTCACCGCACAATCCGACGGTAAAGTGTCCGAGTCTTCCTTTTAGTGAACGGATAGTAAGTAAATCTGTCAAAGTCTGTGTTGGATGCTGGTGACCTCCGTCACCTGCGTTGATAACCGGAATTCCCGATCTGCTTGCTGCTACCATAGGAGCTCCTTCTTTGGGATGCCGCATGGCACAGATATCAGCAAAGCAGGAGATGACCCGTATGGTATCGGAAACGCTTTCGCCTTTTGAGGCGGAAGAAGAACCGGCATCTGAAAAGCCTATAACCTGTCCACCCAGATTTAACATAGCAGATTCAAAACTGAGTCTTGTTCGTGTGCTTGGCTCATAAAAGCAGGTTGCAAGTTTTTTTCCCTCGCAGGCGTGCGCATATTTGGCGGGGTTCTTTTCGATATCATTTGCCAGATCAAAGAGCGAATCCAGTTCCTCCACTGTAAAGTCAAGAGGATTCATTAAGTGTCTCATTAGTAATACAACTCCTTTCTTTTTTTAACTCAAAAAAATAGAAGAGAGAATATCTCTTCTATTTGAATATGCTATAATTTAAATGACAATAAATCATCTACCGCTTTCCGCTTAGGTGCAACTGGTTCTTCAGCAGGATAACCGATAGGAATCAAAGCGACAAGTTCACGGTCTTCCGGTAATTCAAGAAGCTCTTCGATTTTTTCCTGATCAAATATGCCCATGATTACGGAACCTATACCTTTTTCATATGTTGCCAGACAGAAGGTTTGTGAAGCGACACCTGCATCAAACATCTGCCATGTATCCCGGCGTGGAGTGGTAAAAGAGCCATCACGTTCATATCCGCATCTGTTTTTAATAACGGTAACGGCAATCAGCATTGGTGCATTTTCGATAATCTGTCCATTGCCCGGAAACGGGGTCGTTCCTTCTTTGGCGATTTTATCTTTCAGAGCCCCTTCTACTGCAACATAACGGGCAATCTGTGTGTTCTTCCAGCTTGGAGCATAGGATGCTGTTTCAATGATTTCAGCAAGCAGCTCGTGCTCAATCTTATCGGATTTGAATTGACGTATACTTCTGCGCCCTTTGATGCAATCTTTTGCTGTCATGGAATACCTCCTTGTCCTTGCGCCATGTTTATTAACTCTTACTATATTTTGTGGCTTTGGCTATCAAATCTTAGCTTATCATACCACAAATAGAAAATGGTTTCAATGTAAATCGGATAAATTTTTGATATATATTACAAAATCTCATGCTATCAGAAAGTTGTAGAATTCTTCAATATATGTTATAGTAGAATAAGGTAGAATTAAAAGAGAGCGAGGTTTATTTATGGAATACCAAGAGAGGAAAAGATGGCTGTTTTTGGGGCTGCCGTTTACCTTTACCAAGTATACGATTGGTGAAGATGTGATTACGATTAATGCCGGTCTGCTTCGCACACGTGAAAATGACTGTTATATGTATAAGGTACAGGATGTGGAGCTTCAGACAAGTCTGATGGAAAGGCTTTGCGGACTTGGAACAATCGTGTGTTATACAGGAGATACCACGCATCCCAAGCTTTTAATAGAACATATTAAGCATGCTAAGGAAATTAAGGATTTTATTTTAAAGGAATCTGAAGAGGCGAGAAGAAAACGCCGTACGTTAAACACTCTGGATATAGGTTCCGGTTCTATTGACTTGGATGATGTCGATTAATGATAATCGCTTTCCGATAGAAGCCGTTCAAAAAGAAGGCCGGAGATAAACCAGCAGGGCATGTAATCCAGACGTATGACTTTACCGAGATTCCATCTGGAGCGTTCATAGTTCCATGGGCACAGTCCCTTTTTACGCAGCATGGTGCCTGACACATATTCGCATAAGAATATAATGCCGGAATAAACTAAACCACGAAATATGAAATTTCTGCCTTTCAAAAGGCGACTGATGGGAGCTAAAAAAGCGGCCATTCCGTATATGGGAAACATCCAGAGCGAGGTAATCCCGGATAATTTGAGGTCTCTTCTGCGGAAGGAATGGAAAGCTGTAAACAGAATCTCCAGACACCAGCCTAGCAGCCCACAGTGAAGAAAGTTGTGAATAAAATTTTTCATGGTATTAGTTTATCCTGAAATTTGCAGATTATACGTTTTTACCAATGTGAAAAATTTATTTTTCACATTAATATCGGGAGAGCACAGATGAACTATAGGGAAGCAATGGAGTATGTGGAATATTTACAGCGTTACGGCAGTGTGCCGGGACTTCAGAATATGCAGAGGCTTTGTGAACGTCTGGGCAATCCGCAGGAAGGGCTTAGGTTCGTACACATTGCGGGAACGAACGGAAAAGGTTCTGTACTTGCTTATGTTTCTACGGTGCTTCAGACAGCGGGTTATAAAGTCGGAAGATATATTTCTCCAACGATACTGGATTATAGGGAAAGGTTTCAGATAGGCGGCAGACCGATTGCCAAAACTACGCTATGCAGATATTTGGAGCGAATCAAAGAAATAGCGGAGCAGATGGAGAAAGAGGGGCTTACGCATCCGACTCCGTTTGAAATAGAAACAGCGATAGCCTTTTTGTACTTTTCGGATAAAAAATGTGATATTGTTGTGTTGGAGACGGGGCTTGGCGGAAGTCTTGATGCAACCAACATCATAAATACGACTGTATGTGCGGTATTTACTTCGATTAGCATGGACCATATGGCTATTCTTGGAGATTCTTTAGAAAAGATTGCGAAACAGAAGTCGGGTATAATCAAGGATAACTGCCACGTAGTGACTTGCAGGCAGAAGGACGAGGTTATGCAGGTAATCGGCAATGCGGCAAGGGAACACGGCTGCAGCCTTACGATTGCGGATTCCGGCAAGGCGTCACATATAAAATATGGTCTTGGTAAGCAGTATTTTTCATATGGAGATTATAAAAAACTGGAAATCACCATGTCAGGTCAGTTTCAGATAGATAATGCAGTTCTGGCGATAGAGGTCATAAATACTCTGCAAAGTAAAGGATTTAAGGTATCGGAAAAACAGTTAAGGGCCGGATTAATTCAAACGACATGGCTCGGGCGATTCAGCATCATTGAGAAAAAGCCGCTATTTATTGTAGACGGCGCTCACAATGAGGATGCCGCAAAAAGATTGGCTCAGTCAATAAGGCTTTATTTTACAAATAAAAGAATTATATATATAATGGGAGTATTAGCAGATAAAGAATATGATAAGATTATTCAGGCTACATATGAATTTGCACAGCATATTATTACGGTGAAGCCACCGCATAATACAAGGGCGCTTGACGGATATGAGCTGGCGAATGCGGTCAAGGATTATCATAATAGCGTGACAGTGGCGGACAGCCTGATGGAAGCGGTGGAAATGGCATATCTGCTTGCGGGAAAAGATAATAATACAGTGATTATTGCATTTGGTTCACTTTCCTATCTGGGTGAGCTTATTCATATTGTAGAGCATAAGGATGCTCTCAGGGGAGATTCTCATGGTAGATCAGAATAAAATCAAGCAGGCGGTTAAATTGTTTTTAGAAGGTATAGGAGAAGACACCGCCAGAGATGGACTTATAGAAACGCCCGACAGGGTAGCGCGTATGTGTACGGAGATTTTTGCAGGAATCGGAGAAGATGCTTCAGAACATTTGGCGAAGACGTTTCCTATAGAAAATAATGAAATTGTAATCGAGAAGGATATTACATTTTATTCCGTATGCGAGCATCATCTGCTTCCTTTTTATGGAAAAGCGCATATTGCTTATATACCAAACGGAAGAGTGGTTGGCTTAAGCAAGCTGGCACGGACTATAGAGACATATGCCAGAAGACCGCAGATTCAGGAACAGATGACGGCGCAGGTCGCAGATGCATTGATGGAGCATCTGGCTCCTCAGGGAGTCATGGTCATGCTGGAGGCAGAGCATATGTGTATGACGATGCGTGGAGTAAAAAAAGCCGGAAGTACTACAGTGACTATAGCAAAAAGAGGCTGCTTTGAAGAAAATACAAAATTGCAGGACGATTTCTTCAGAATGCTGAAACTTTGAAACTATAAATGAAAAAGATAGATAGGAGGATGTATGGGAAATGAAGATTGGGGCTAGAGAGTTTAATAAAAAAGGGCATACTTACATTATGGGAATTCTGAATGTGACACCCGACTCCTTTTCAGACGGAGGTAAGTATGTGAAGCTGGATGATGCACTTTATCATGTGGAAGAGATGATAGGCGATGGTATGGATGTAGTGGATATCGGAGGTGAATCTACCAGACCGGGATATGCGGTTATTTCCGAGGAAGAAGAAATAGAGAGAGTAGTTCCGGTAATTGAGGCTGTTAAAAGCAGGTTTGATGTTCCGGTTTCTCTGGATACATATAAAAGCAAAGTGGCAAGCGCAGGTATTGCAGCGGGTGCAGATATGATTAATGATATCTGGGGATTTAAGTATGACAAGGATATGGCGAGTGTAATAGCGAAATCGGGATTGCCCTGCTGTCTGACACACAACAGGCAGAATGCAGAATATACCAATTTTATGAAAGACGTTCTGGCAGATTTGGAGGAAACCGTAGAGACTGCAGCCAGTGCAGGAATATCAGGTGATAAAATTATCTTAGACCCGGGTATCGGCTTTGGCAAGAGTTATAAAAATAATCTGGAGATGATTGACAGACTGGAGATAATGCACAGTTTCGGATATCCGATTATGGTTGGAACGAGCAGAAAGTCCGTAATCGGAGAGGCAACAGGACTTCCTGAGTCAGAGCGTGTGGAAGGAACGTTGGTAACAACAGTGTTTGCTGTCAAGAAAGGCGCTTTGTTCGTACGTGTACATGATGTAAAGGAGAATGCAAGAGCGATAAAGATGGCAGAAGCTATTTTACGTAGAAACGACTAAAGCAGGGAAATAAAGTATGGATGAAATTATTATTGAGAATCTGCAGGTTTATGCACATCATGGCGTATACCGGGAAGAGAATGAGAATGGACAGAACTTCTATGTAAATGCGGTTTTGTACACAGATACCGCAAAAGCCGGCAAGGATGATAATCTGGAACTTACTACCGACTATGGGAAAGTGTGTCAGCTTATTCATAAACTGATTTATAAAAATGTGTATAACTTGATTGAGACTGTGGCTGAGAAAACAGCAGAAGCGGTATTAATGGAGTTTCCTTTAGTTGAAGGCATTACTTTGGAAATCCGTAAACCGGAAGCGCCTATCGGATTCGAGTTTCAATCTGTATCAGTTAAAATTACCCGTGTCTGGCATATGGCATGTCTGGCTGTCGGTTCCAATATTGGCGATAAACAAAAAAATATTGATGATGCTATAGCTGCTATTGCGCAGGATGGAAAATGCAGGTTGATTAAAGAATCAGACATTGTACGTTCCACAGCTTATGGAGGCGTTGAGCAGGAAGAGTTTCTAAACGGCGCAGTCATGGTGAAAACATTGTATACGCCGGAGGAACTTCTAAAGAAGCTTCATGAGATAGAGCAGGCGGCGGGAAGAAAGAGGGATATTCACTGGGGACCCCGGACTCTGGACTTAGATATTATATTTTATGATGATTTGATAATGCATACGGATGATTTGATGATTCCGCATGTGGATATGCAAAACAGGGATTTCGTACTTAAACCTCTATCTCAGCTTGTACCGTATGTGGTGCATCCGCTCCTTGGTAAAACAGTACAGCAGCTTTATGAAGAATTGCAAATATCCGGAGAAAAGCATATAATTGATTAGTAATTACATACTTTCTATAATATGTAAGAGGGAAGTGGTAACTTGATGAAGGAAAAACAAAGAAAAATTACAATAGGAATTGTTGTCAGCGGTATAACGGATGATGCTAATAAGGCAGTATATCTGGGGGCAAGACGTGCGGCAGAATCTGAGGATGTTAATCTGGTCGTAATACCTGGAAAATACTTAGACAGGGATTTGTCAGATAACAGAGAAATACTTTATGAATATCAATATAATACGCTCTTTTATTATGCAAAGCCTGAAAATGTTGATGGGTTGATTGTAGCGGCGGACTTTGTCGGATGCCTTACCACCAGAGACAGGGTTATGAAACTGATGAAGAAGTACTCCAAAATACCCTGTGTGCTTGCAGCTTCTCAAATAGATGGATATGTCGGCGTAAATTTCGATAACCCGCCGGGTATTACGGAAGCCATGAGCTATTTGATTGAGAAGGCAGGCTGTACCAAATTCGGAATGATAGGCGGCACCAAGGGTAATACGGATGCTGATGAGCGAAAGAAGGCCTTTATAGAAAATCTGGAAAAACATGGTATTCAGTTTCGTGATGAGATGTTCGTGGAAGGAAATCTGTCCAAAAACTCTCAGGCTAAGGCAGCAAAGCTTTTAGACGACAATCCGGGACTTGAAGCAATATTCTGTGTCAATGATGTGACAGCGATTGGTCTTTATGAGGAGTTGAAAAAGAGAAATCTTCAGCCGGGACGGGATATTTCTGTTTTCGGATATGATGATTCTCCGGAGGCAATGCTGGCAGACCCTCCGCTATCTTCAGTGCGTGCGGATATGACTGAGGTGGGAGCGGAAGCTTTCAAATTGTTGATGCAGATGCTGAAAGGAGAAGAAGTGCATAGCCGTCTTATACCGACTAAGTTTATCAGGCGTAACTCCTTTGTACATGTTGACGAGGAAGGAAGTAACGGACATAAGACCATTAATATAGATAATGCATTTTATGAAATTTTCTATGGTAACAGGTACGACGACAATAATGAAAAAATGGAAGAACTAAAAGCTTCCTTTATGGCGTTTTTTGGAAAATTATTGGAATTATCTGAGATAGAAACTATTGAATTGGAAAATTACTCTACATTGAATCATTTAGTAGACGAATTCCTTGAGACGGATGCTGTGAAATATGCGGATGTGGATAATCTGCTGGCATTCTTAGAAGTAATGTTCCGGAGACTGAAAAAGAAACAGAAGCAGGACAGTGGGAGAATGGAATTACACGCGTTCTTTTTGATTATTTACCGGAAAATAATTCTGGCTATGAATCGTCAGGCCGGTATAGTAAGAGAAACGGAGGGCAAGACCAATTATTTCATGAAGCTTTGTATTCGCGACATGCTTCAGTTCGAAAAAGGAAGCGACCAAAGCTATGCATTTTTGCTTGGTAATCTGGATTGGGTTAATATTCGGAACGCCTATATATATACATTTGAGAAACCAATAATGCATTTGTATAAAGAGACTTTTTCAGTGCCTAAGACGCTATATTTGAAATCGTACTTGAGTGACGGAAAGGCATATGCAGTACCGGCGATTGAGCAAAAGCTGTCTATAAGCGATATCTTTCATAACCGTTTTATGCGTGATGAAGACAAATACAATTTTGTCCTGATGCCGCTGTTTTCAAACGAGATGCTTTATGGCTTGATATTATGTGATTTGACAAGCAGCTTATTTGTAAATGGTGAATTTCTTATATATCAGATGGGCTCTGCAGCTAAGGTCATCGCGCTGTTGCGAACTAATGAGGAGATTCAGCAGCAGTTAGAAGAAAGTCTTGCAACCCTTCACGCGAATAACATCGCCCTTGATACGTTGTCAAAATCAGATGGATTGACAGGTATCCTGAATAGGAGAGGCTTCTATGATGCGGCCCAGAAACTGATAGACAGAAACAAGTTATGTGGCTCTTCAGTTTTAGCCGTGTATGTGGATATGAATAATCTGAAAATCATCAATGACAGATATGGTCATGAGGATGGTGATTTTTCATTGAAGCTGATTAGCGATATCCTTGTTGAGACGGTGGAAGGAATTGGGGTTGCCGGAAGAATAGGCGGTGATGAATTTGCCTGCCTTATTGAATATGACAATGAGGATGATTATGACGGTAAGCTTATGCTGCAGTCGATTTATGACAGGTTTGATAAATTTAACCTAAGCAGCGATAAGGAATATAACGTAACCGTTTCGGCGGGCGCTTATCTGTTAAAGGCAGATGATACCTTATCATTAGCAGATGCGCTTACGCAGGCCGATGAAAAACTGTATGAAGTAAAACAACTCAGAAAGAAAGAAGTAGTAAAAATACGTGAGTAATAAGCTCAGGCTCTGCAGCCTGAGCTACAAGAATTACTTCGTAATTCTTATCGGAATGATATACTTTTATCGCTTCTATGGATATGATATAGTAAAATATGCTATTATTTTGTGTTTTCAAGAGCCGCTTCCATCGCGGCGTCAAAGGTGGTAACATATATGCCGCCGAATGTGCTGGTTTTATACACAGGAACAGGCTCGTTATATTTGTTGAAATATACATAATCTGATGTAATATTTATATTTTCGTATACGCCTTCGGCAACAGTTTCCAGATAACTGCCGTCATTATACATTCTTTTAAGCGCCGGCGCATTTTCGCCGCTTGTCTGATAGTATATGTAATAATCATATACATTGAAATAATCCACGCGGTCATTTGTCAATATTTCGACGGTATTATTATAAATTGAATATCGACTCAAGCCGTAATTATTTGAAAGGTCCATGTAATATATATAACCGTCAAGATAGACCGGATTCCAGACGTTGGCCTGCCATATGGAAGATATGCTGTCGTTGGAAGTATTTAATGTATAGAGGTCATGATTTTCCTGCGTACCGTGAAAATAAATTATACCGTCTGCATATGAAGCCGGGTTGATGGAATAGTCGGCAATCGTAGTCTTTTCCGATTTATCAATTTTTATTTTGTTGAGTCGGATTCCGTTCTTGTTGTTGTAGGCCTGATAGTAAAGATAACTGCCGCATAACTGCACTATATCGGAATATGTTCTTTCCAGACATTGTACATGTTTTCCTTCCTTATTACTGCGATATATACCCGCTGTACGTCCCATATAACCGAGACCTTTGCCGCCGGAAGTGCCGCTCTGCATGTAATAATAAAGATAATCGCCTCCGGCATTGATAGATGAAACCTGATTGACTCCAAGCTTTTTAATCTCAGTCTCATCGGGATTCATCGAATAGAGTGAATAGTTGTCATAGGCATTTGCAAAATATACTATGCCGTCAGATTCGCAGAAAAGTCCGCCGTTGTTCAGATTGCCTGCGGTATTTCCTACAGTATCCAAACTGTTCATTGGGATTTTTCCGACAAAAAAAGATAAAACCATAAAAACTAATAAGATGGCAAACACTGTGCCGATAGCTATTAAACTCTTCTTTGAAGATGACATATGAAAGTCTCCTTATAAATTCATAGTAGTTTATTCTGTAAATATAGTATAATCTTAAACCCGCTTGCTATCAAGTGTGTTTTGTTATAATATAAATAAAAAGGAAATATCTGGTGGATAAACAGAGAATACGGAGGATAGGATACTGCCTTATGGATTTAGGGGAATTGAGAATTCAAATTGATGAGATTGACGAGCAGATTGTGAAGCTGTATGAGAAGCGTATGGATATATCTTCACAAGTCGCGGATTATAAGATAGAGAACGGCAAAAACGTTTTTGACAAGGAGAGGGAAATTCAGAAACTGCAAAAAGTTCAGAGGCTCACGCATAATGAATTTAACGCTAAGGGGATTCAGGAACTGTTTGAGCAGATTATGTCTATGAGCCGGAAGCTGCAATATAAGAAGCTTACGGATAAAGGTGTTCTGGGAAAACTTCCGTTCATCTCAGTGGATGCACTGGATAAAGAAAATGCTAGGGTGGTCTTTCAGGGTGCGGAAGGCGCATATTCACAGATGGCAATGAAAGCATTTTTCGGAGAGGATGTTAACTGCTTTCATGTGGACACCTTCAGGGCTGCCATGAGTGCAATTGAAGAAGGAAGCGCTGATTTTGCAGTACTTCCGATTGAAAATTCCACAGCCGGAATTGTCAATGAAATATATGATATGCTGGTAGAGTTTGAGAATTATATTGTAGGAGAGCAGATAATAAAGATTGAGCATTGCCTGATGGGGGTGCCGGGAACTGACAAGGAGAAGATTCGTACGGTCTACTCACACCCGCAATCATTGATGCAGAGTTCATATTATTTGAATGCACATCCTTCATGGCAGCAGATAAGTATGCAGAATAATGCCTTTGCGGCAAGGAAGGTCATGGAAGACGGAGATATGAGTCAGGCCGCTATTGCGAGCGAGCAGGCAGCCAAGAGCTATGGACTTGAGATTCTTGAGAAGGGAGTAAACCATTCTCAGAGCAATTCCACACGGTTTATAGTAGTGACTAACCAGAAAGTATTTTTAAAGGATGCGCGGAAAGTCAGTATTTGTTTTGAACTACCCCATGTAAGCGGTGCATTGTATCATATTCTCTCGCATTTTATATATAATAATCTGAACATGACGCATATAGAAAGCAGACCTTTAGAGGAGCGGAATTGGGAATATCGATTCTTTATTGATTTTGAAGGGAATCTGGCTGACAGTGCGGTAAAAAATGCTCTGCGCGGGATTCGTGACGATGCAAAGAGTATGAAGATACTGGGAAATTACTAAAGATTTTCAATATCATGGAACAATATACAGACTGAAGGGAATAGTGATTGAATTAGCGATGAGAGTTGAAGAATTACTTTTATACAGAGATTTAGAGCATGGTGAATTGCTTAAGGATATGGTGGGGCTGATGGCACACTATAGGGAGAAACCTGACAGGGAGCTCTTTTATGATTGCATGCACAAGCTGATGGAGTTTGCGGCATCTCATGGTTTTTATGGCAATATATGGCATGTGTTTCTTGCCAACCTTCTTGTTAATAATGAGAACGGCTACAGTATGGCATGTGAGATCAGAGGGAATGTGACAGGAACAATCAATCAGCTCGCGTTACATGATATAAAGATTTTCAAGGAATTATATGACTATGACTTTACGGATATAATGCAGGTGATGTCTGCGCCGGAATTTAATATGCTGCTTTCTTATACTGCCAGCTTTCAGGAAAGCAAGGTGTATAATACCAGAATAAGGGACAGGATATGTCATCTGGCTGAGAAATTTAATAATGACGATACTGCGGAAGCCATGAAAGATACGCTGACTTTATTTTATAAGGATTATGGCGTGGGCAAGCTTGGATTGCATAAGGCATTCCGTGTAAGGCACGGGGAAGATGGCGCGGTGATAGAGCCTATTTTGAATATAGCTCATGTACGGCTGGATGATTTGGTGGGTTATGAGATACCTAAGAAGAAACTGATTGATAATACGGAAGCTTTTGTGAGCGGAAGAAAGGCTAATAACTGCCTGTTGTTTGGCGATGCGGGAACGGGAAAATCATCAAGTATTAAAGCTATTGCCAATGAATATTATGACAGGGGGCTGCGTATAATCGAGATATATAAACATCAGTTCAATGATTTGAATGATGTTATAGCACAGATTAAAAATCGGAATTATAAGTTCATTATCTATATGGATGACTTGAGCTTCGAGAATTTTGAAACAGAATATAAATATTTAAAGGCAGTTATAGAGGGCGGTCTGGAAAAGAAACCGGAAAATGTACTTATCTATGCGACTTCTAATAGAAGGCATCTGGTGCGTGAGAATTTTAGCGACAAAGAAGACAGGCGTGACGAGCTGCATGCAAGCGATACGGTGCAGGAGAAGCTTTCGCTTGCTTCCCGTTTCGGAGTGACAATTTTCTTTACCTCTCCGGATAAAAAACAGTTCGAGCAGATTGTAAAGACATTAGCGGTGCGTTATGGCGTTGTGATGGAAGAAGAGGAACTGCTTGCACAGGCAAACAAATGGGAGCTTGCACATGGCGGACTTTCCGGAAGGACAGCGCAGCAGTTCATAGATTATCTGTTGGGACAAGGCTGAAGGTCGGAATATGTGTCCGGGTCATTCAAGCTAAAGAAGGGAGATAGGATTTTCGTATGAAAACGTTTGCGGCAATTGATGTGGGCTCGTATGAGCTGGCGATGAAAATCTTTGAGATTTCCAAACAGAGCGGACTGAAAGAGATTGACTGCATCAGGCACCGCATTGATTTGGGAACAGATACCTATGCGACAGGAAAAATCAGTTATAACAGGGTTGACGAGCTTTGCAGGGTGCTAAGAGAATATAAAAAAATTATGGAAGGCTACAAAGTTGAGGCTTATAGGGCATATGGAACCAGCGCGTTTCGCGAGATGGATAATGCGATAATCGTGTTGGATCAAATCGAGCAGCGTACAGGTATCAGAATAGAAGTCTTAAGTAACTCCGAACAAAGATTTTTAGATTATAAATCAATTGCGTCCAAAGGAAAGGCATTTAATAAGGTAATAGAAAAAGAAACTGCGATTCTGGATATAGGCGGCGGCAGTATTCAAATATCACTTTTTGTAAAAGATTCTTTGGTTACGACGCAGAATCTTAAACTGGGAGTACTGCGTCTGCAGGACAGGATGAGCCGCCTGAATCTGAAACCCAGTCAGTATGAAAATATTATTGATGAATTTATCAGTTCCCAGCTTTCTGTTTTTAAGAAGCTTTACCTTAAGGATCGTGAGATTGAAAATATTATCGTTGTAGATGACTATATCTCAGCAGTTGTAGAACATAAAATCGTAAAGATGGCGGATGACTATATCGAAGCTTCAGAAATGGATCTCTTTGTAGAAAAGGTAGGAGCAAGGTCAACCGTAGAAGCGGCAAGAATACTGGATATGCCGGAAGAGAGTATCCCGCTTTTGTATATTTCCGGTGTACTTCTTAACCGCGTTTCAAAAGTTATGGGCGCTAAACTGATATGGGTACCGGGGGTGACATTATGCGACGGTATTGCATATGAGTATGGAGAAAAAAACAAAATAATAAAAGCTGAACATAATTTTGAACAGGATATCATTGCCTGCGCGAAGAATATCAGCAGGCGGTATATGGGAAGCAAACGCAGAGGCGAGACTCTGGAGAAGATTGCTCTTACGATTTATGACAGTATGAAAAAGGTGCATGGTCTTGGAAAAAGAGAGCGGCTTTTACTACAGATTGCTACAATTCTGCATGATTGCGGAAAATACATCAGTCTCGTAAATCTGGGTGAATGCTCCTATAATATTATTATGTCAACCGAGATTATAGGACTCTCCCATATGGAGAGAGAAATTGTAGCGAATGTTGTAAAATACAATCACATGGATTTTAATTACTATGGCGTAATCGGTCAGGATATAGAATTGGATAAGGAAGCATATTTAAAGATTGCGAAGCTTACGGCGATTCTGAAAATTGCCAATGGTCTTGACAGAAGCCATAAACAGAAGTTTAAAGACGTAAAAACCCTGCTTCAGGGTGAGGAGCTTATTATCACTATAGATACTTCGGTGGATATTACTTTGGAAAAAGGACTGTTCTATAAAAGGGCGGATTTCTTTGAAGAAGTATACAGTGTGAAACCTGTTATTCGTCAGAAGAATGACAAGGTTGAAAAATCATAGATTTTTCAACCGCAAATTTGTGCTTGAGGGCACAAATTCGCAGGTTGAGAGAAAGGCATGGGCAATGGTATGTCGGAAATAGAAGATTTTTCTAAGGCGGAATACTATACAAACAGAGAGCTTAGCTGGCTTCTCTTTGACAAGAGAGTCTTAAGCGAGGCGATGGATGAACAGCTTCCGCTATTCGAAAGACTTAAGTTTTTAAGCATTACAGCCTCCAATCTGGATGAATTCTTTATGGTAAGAGTGGCATCCTTAAAAGATATGGTCAATGCAGGCTATAGTAAAAAAGATATTGCGGGTCTTACGCCCGGGATGCAGCTTGAAAAAGTAAATCAAAAGACACATGAGCTCGTAAAGCAGCAATATGATACATATAATAATTGTCTGCTTCCACAGCTTATGGAAAACGGAATCCGGCTTATTTCACATCATGAGGATTTGACTGAGGATGAAGGCGCTTATGTGGATAAATATTTCGCGGATAATGTATATCCGGTTCTAACGCCGATGGCAGTGGATTCCTCAAGGCCATTCCCGCTGATTCGCAATAAATCGCTAAATATCGGAGCATTGGTGCGAAAAAAGAGCGGAGAAGAAGAACTGGAGTTTGCGACTGTTCAGGTACCCAGTGTTCTTTCGAGAATTGTAACCATACCGGGCGAGGAGAGATGCAGAGTCATTCTTTTAGAGGAAGTGATTGAGCGGAATATCCACAAATTATTCCTGAATTATGATATCGTATGCGCTTATCCGTTCCGTATTATGAGAAACGCCGATTTATCAATAGAAGAAGAAGAGACAGAGGACCTGCTTAAAGAAATAGAAAAACAGCTTAAAAAGAGGCAGTGGGGACAGGCAATCCGCCTGGAAGTGGAATCGGGCATGGACTTAAGACTGCTTAAGATCATACTTTCCGATCTGCATATAGGTGAGGAAGATATTTATCCGATTGACGGGCCGCTTGACCTGACATTTTTGATGAAGATGTATGCAATGGAAGGCTTTGATGACTTGAAAGAGCATAGCTATCATGAACCGCAGCCTGTACCGGAACTGCCGGAAGACGAAAATGTCTTTGAAAAGATTAGGGAAGGCGATATCCTGATGTTCCATCCTTATCAGACCTTTGAGCCGGTAGTGCGTTTCATTGCCCAGGCAGCAAAAGACCCGGATGTACTTGCTATAAAGCAGACACTTTACAGGGTAAGTGGTAATTCTCCGATTATTGCAGCTCTGGAACAGGCGGCTGATAACGGCAAGCAGGTTTCGGTTCTGGTAGAACTAAAAGCCAGATTTGATGAAGAAAACAATATTGTGTGGGCAAGAAGATTGGAGAAAGCGGGCTGCCATGTTATATACGGACTGGTAGGCTTAAAGACGCACAGCAAGATTACTCTGGTAGTGCGAAGAGAAGAGAATGGCATACGGAGGTATGTACATCTTGGAACCGGTAACTACAATGACTCAACTGCGAAGCTGTATACGGACTTAGGGTTATTGACATGCTCAGAGACGATAGGCGAAGATGCTACGGCAGTCTTTAACATGCTTTCAGGATATTCGGAGCCACGTTCATGGAATAAACTGTCTCTTGCACCCCTATGGCTCAAGGATAAGTTTTTATACCTGATAAACAGGGAGAAGGAGTATGCACGGCAGGGAAGGGAAGCAAAGATTATTGCCAAGATGAATGCTCTGTGCGACAAAGACATAATTGAAGCACTCTATGAGGCGAGCGTCGCAGGTGTGAAGATAGAGCTTATCATCAGGGGTATATGCTGCCTTAGGGTAGGAATGCCCGGAATCAGTGAGAATATCAGCGTCCGCTCTATTGTAGGAAATTATCTGGAACACGCCAGAATTTTCTATTTTGAAAACGACGGCAGACCGGAATATTATTGCGCCAGCGCAGACTGGATGCCAAGAAATCTGGAAAGGCGTGTGGAAATCATGTTTCCGATTGAGAAACCTGCGCTGCAGCAGAAGATAATGCACATTCTGCAGAGTCAGTTAAGCGATACTGTTAAGGCGCATATGCTGCTTCCGGACGGCACTTATGAGAAAGTCGGAAAGCAGGATAAGGAAGCCTTTAATTCACAGCTTTCATTCTGTAAGGAAGCAAAATCGGAAGCAAGAAAAAAGAAAGATTCCACGGACCGGCGTGTGTTTATTCCGGAGACGAATCATAGATAGAAAGGTACGGTTATTCATATGAAGATTATATTGGCGTCTGCTTCTCCGAGGCGGAAAGAGCTGTTAAAGCAGGCAGGTTTATCCTTTAAAACCATGCCGAGCGGAAAAGAAGAGAAGATTACCAAAACTGCGCCGGAAGAGGTCGTAGAAGAACTGTCATATCAGAAAGCTGTGGATATCTGCGGACAATTATCTGAGACGATGAAAGAAGACTTCGTGGTAATCGGAGCGGATACTGTGGTTTCATGCTGGGGAAAAATTATGGGAAAGCCAAAGGATAAAGAGGATGCATGTCGGATGCTGCGGGATATTCAGGGCAAAAGCCATCAGGTCTACACAGGAATTACACTTGCATGGAAATATAAAGATACTCCGGCGATGTTCCATACTTTCCATGAATGCACAGATGTTACCGTCTATTCCATGACGGAAGAAGAAATTCAAAGTTATGTAAACTCAGGCGAGCCAATGGATAAAGCGGGAGCCTATGCGATTCAGGGCCGGTTTGCAGCCTATATTCAGGGGATTTGCGGAGACTATACCAATGTGGTAGGGTTACCGGTAGGAAGAGTGTATCAGGAGATGAAGAGTAGAAATCTAATATAGATTAAAATAAATGGAGGGGTTTTATATGTTTGATGATGCGGTATTAAAATGTTTTTTAGACAAGCAGGGACAACTGTTTCCAGAGGATGTGGCTGCGACAATGGAAGAAGCGGATGACTTTCTGGAAGAATGTATGGCGGTTGTGGTAGATTCCGTGCAGGAAGTATGGGAATATTTTGATGAAGAAGGTTATGATGTTGAAGCAGGAAATGAAGAAGACATTCTGGAAGCTGAGGAAGTCTTTGATATAGGTGATGGGCGATATCTGATTGTCGAAGGGTAGAGCTTCTATAGAACAGTCCGCATATATTCGGCAAGTCCGTCGTTGTCATTATCTTTTACGGTGATGGCATCGGCGGATTTTTTTACTATGTCAGCAGCATTGAGCATAGCGATTCCGCAGCCGGCAGCTTCTAACATCGAGATATCGTTTTGAGCATCTCCTGCAGCGTAGGTGTTTGAGCGCGGAATATTGAAATGATCACAGACATAGCGGACTGCATTACCTTTTCCGGCGTCTTTATTAAAGATTTCCAGATAATAATCGTTGGAAAAAATATATTGAACTTTATCTGCCGCCCAGTCAGAAATCGAATCGCAGAAATCAGTCAATCTACTGTGGTCTTTCAGATGAATAGCAAGCATTTTAAGAGGTTCCTTCTTAAGGAAAGAAGCATAATCATCAGCCAAAACAAGGGGAAGATGGATTCTTCTTCGATAAAAACGGATTTCCTCATCATCCGCAGTATTGACGACTTCATTATCAGTATAGGTCTGGATGTGAAGTTTCTGAGATTTTGCCTGTGCCTGTAAATATGATACATAAGAAAGCGGCAGCCTTTTTTCTAAAATAGCCGACTTACTGTCACAGTCAAAAATCAGAGCTCCGTTGTATGCTATAATAAGAATACCGGGATAATTAAGACCGGCAAGCTCCTTAACTTCCAGAATGCTGTTAAGCGGTCTTCCGGAGGAGAGTACAAGTTTATGACCCGCATTAATGAAATCATTAAGAAAAGTCTTGGTATTCTCTGATACTATGCTTTGATTATTAAGTAATGTGCCGTCTAAATCAGTAAATAGTATTTTCATAATAATATCTATACCTTATATTATCTATGTCATATAATATCTATGCCTTTTTCTTAACCTGCAGATTTGTTCCCCTGGGCAGCTTCTTTTATTTTCTCAAGAAATTCATACGGCACGAACAGCTTGCCATAGCCTGTGCCAAGGTCAAGCCCCGGTTTATTATCACCATGGAAATCCGAGCCACCGCTTAGAAGTAGGTTATACTTTTTAGCAAGCCTTAACATATCGCGTTCATCCTGATTGCTATAGGAGCTGTAGATGGCTTCAATTCCCATTAATCCGGCTTGTTTTAAAACTCCAACCAAAGCATCCAGACGTTCGTTTCCCATATGATAAAGCGGAGGATGCGCAAGTATCGGAATGCCTCCTGCCTGCAGTATCAGTTCTACCGCCTGTGCGGGTGTAATTTTTTCTCTTGGGACATAATACTTACAATTGTCTCCGACATATTTAGAGAAAGCTTCAGCGCGGTTTGTCACATATCCGTGTTCCGTAAGATATGCTGCATAGTGTGCTCTTGTAATTACTGCTCCGGGATTCTCTGCGCACAGTTTATCGAAAGTGATATCTATGCCGGCTTCCTGTAGATTACGGCACATTTTGATATTACGGTTTATTCGTGAATCTACAAAGGCTTGCAGTCTTGCCTGAAAAGCAGGTGCGTCATAATTGATATAAAGCCCCACCACATGTATATCTTTTCCTTCATTTTCAGAAGAAAACTCAATGCCCGGAATCACTTCGATCGGTTTGCCTTCTGCATAGGCGATCGCATCGTCAAGACCGTCCGTTGTATCATGGTCTGTCAGTGCGAAAGCAGAAAGCCCTTTTTGCAGGGCATAATCTACAAGCGCTGTGGGCGTATATGTTCCGTCTGATTTATTTGAATGTACATGCAGATCAATCTGTTTCATAATCGTCCTCATCTGTTGCCGTACTGGTGTATACAGTACGTTTTCTCGCCATTTCATCATTGGCAAGATACTCATCATAAGTAGTGATTTTATCAATCAGTGAGCCGTTTGGCAAAATCTCCATGATACGATTGGCGGTAGTCTGTACAACTTGATGGTCATGACAGGAAAAAAGCTCCACACCTTTGAATTTCATCATACCTTCATTGAGTGCCGTAATAGCCTCCATATCCAGATGATTGGTAGGCTCGTCAAAAATCAGACAGTTCGCTCCGCTTATCATCATTTTGGATAGCATGCAACGGACCTTCTCACCACCGGAGAGAACTTTGACCCTTTTAACACCGTCTTCACCTGCGAAAAGCATACGTCCTAAAAAGCCGCGGACATATGTGACATCCTTGATAGCTGAATATCCGGTCAGCCATTCGGTTATCGTATAATCGTTATTGAACTCATCCGTGTTATCCTTAGGGAAATACGCCTGTGAAGTAGTAACACCCCATTTATAAGTACCTTCATCCGGCTCCAATTCTCCTACCAGAATTTTAAATAATGTAGTTTTAGCAAGCTCATTACCACCGACAAAAGCGATTTTATCATCATGTCCTACTATAAAGGAAATATTATCTAAGACTTTTTCACCGTTTATGGTCTTGCTGATGCCTTCCACGGTCAAAACCTCATTGCCGATTTCACGTTCCGGTCTGAAATCAATATAAGGATATTTCCTGCTTGAAGGCTTGATATCGTCCAACTCAATTTTTTCAAGCGCACGTTTTCTGGAAGTAGCCTGTTTGGATTTGGAAGCATTAGCAGAGAAGCGGGAGATAAATTCCTGCAATTCCTTAATCTGTTCTTCTTTCTTCTTGTTGGCTTCCTTGCGCTGTTTGATAATCAACTGGCTGGATTCATACCAGAAATCATAGTTGCCCGCAAACAGCTGGATTTTGCCGTAATCTATATCCGCAATATGCGTACATACTTTATTCAGGAAATAACGGTCATGGGATACCACGATTACCGTATTTTCAAAGTCAATTAAAAAATCTTCAAACCATGCAATAGCGTCCAGATCCAAGTGGTTTGTAGGCTCGTCAAGCAGCAGGATATCCGGATTACCAAACAGCGCCTTTGCAAGTAGTATTTTAACCTTTTCATTACTGTTCAAATCACCCATCGTACTGTAATGAAGCTCGGTGTCGATTCCCAGACCGTTTAACAGCATTGCAGCATTGGACTCTGCATCCCAGCCGTCCATTTCAGCAAATTCAGCTTCAAGTTCACTGGCGCGGATACCGTCTTCATCAGAAAAGTCTTCTTTTGCATATATGGCGTCTTTTTCTTTCATAATCTGGTACAGACGCTCATTCCCCATGATAACTACGTCCATGACAGGATATGTGTCATATTTAAAATGGTCCTGCTCAAGCACTGAAAGACGCTGGCCGGGAGTAATGGAAATGTCACCGTTTGTAGTTTCCAATGCGCCTGAAAGGATTTTCAAAAAAGTGGACTTTCCTGTACCGTTGGCGCCAATCAGACCATAGCAGTTACCCTCTGTAAATTTGATATTTACATCCTCAAAGAGGGCTTTCTTGCCTACTCTATAAGTTACATTGTTTGCACTAATCATGTTTAAAACCTCTTGTTTTCTATATTTTCGTTCTTATACCCCTTGTGCGCTTTAGCGCACATACTAATCAATAGTTTGAAAGTTTACTTTCAAACTTTTACTTTACTTATATCATTATACATAAAATGGATTTTTTTTCAATCTGAAACTTGGTTTTCTCGTTAAAGGGGGATTGTATATATGAAAATATCGTGATAAAATGAACGTATGGAAGACCAGAGAGCCAAAGGCGGCTACCCTCCATCTTGGAGGGGCTAACCCTCCGGACAAAAGAAAGGAGGGCGTTGCCAATGTTTGTTACATATGCGGATTTAATCCAAATTGGAATATTCATTTGCGCCCTTGTTAGTCTGTGTTATCAGATATTCAAGGAAAAACGAAAATAGCCGCCAACTACTGCAATAGTGACGGCTGACTGCTTTTAGCAGTGATTGCTTAAATTATTGAGGGTAGCCGCTTCTCTGGTTTTCCTCTTTTTAAATATAGCATATCATATCCGTTTATGCAAGTCCATCTTTCTGTAGTCGCATTTAATATTGTACAAATCTTTTCTTGAAGTTTTCACTTTAGGTAATATAATCATAGAGGTGTATTTATCGTATGCTTTCGTAGATTTTTATAATCTGCGAAAAATGGGTCAGACCTGACCACTAAGAACATCTTTGTTCTACATATTTGCCATAAACCA
>JAIDPH010000104.1 GCA_029062885.1 Lachnospiraceae bacterium | reverse complement strand
CTTACTGACATAGCAACAGGAATTTATTTCAACACCATTAATAAATATGATTCCAAGTTTTTCAGATTGTTTTCTAGCCCTTTCCAACCCTTTTATTGTATCATGGTCAGTCAGCGAAACGGCTGACAACTCTTTCTTTTTTGCAAAGTACAAAAATTCTTCAGGTGTATAAGTTCCATCTGAGTATATGGAATGAAAATGTAAATCGATATATGACATTTGATTTCTCCTTATAAGTGATCCCTTACCTCCAATTCGTACAACGCTGTTGATCTGCCATTAGGATGATCAATGATGTCCACGATTTTAAACCCGACGTTCAGATAAATCTTTCTGACAACCTTTTCATCCAAACCTGTATCCAGACGGATATATCGGATACCACGCTTGCGGCACTCAGCTTTGATCGCGTTCACAACGAGCTTTGTAATGCCCATTCCGGCATACTTACGGCGAACACAGAGTTTATGCAGATAAGCAGCTTCATATTCAGGAACATTGGGCCAATAATCAGAATCCGCCCATTGCAAGATAAAGGCACAGACGATCTCGTCATTAATTGTCCCGATGCAGAAATTCTCCGGCTGGGCATCGGAGGTGATCAATTCTTCCGGTGTCAGCCATTCATCAAGCCAGACCCGGAATCCCTGCTCACGGCCCCATTTCGCCACTTCCTTCATAACAGAAATTGCTTTTGATACTTGGTTGAAGTGAATTATAATATCGCTCATGATTTATTTTCCTTTACAGCGGTTTAGTCATTTCTACTCCTATTATTAATAATAAAATCCCTCACGCCTAAGCAACTTAACAAATTCAAAAATTTGTTTTCCCTCTACATCAAATGGGAAAGCAAACGAAAATCCTATTTCGGCTTCGTCGCAGGCACTGATATTTTCTTTCATTTCCTGAATCATCTGTCCATCGTGATAGAAGTCCGCAAGATAGTCTTCTACGCCGTATACCTCAAATTCATATTCAGAAAACTTTTCAAAGGAATATGACAAAGCTGCTTCCCGTTTTAGTTTTGTGGAGACCGTTATTTTATCAAACTGGATCTCAATATCACAAAAGCCTTTCACACTGATTACCGGTATGGGATAAGATTCTCTATGCCATTCCCCTGCATCATTTTTGTGATAGTGTCCGTTAAACCAACCGAATTCAAGTTCAAATATTCTATTGAACAATGCGTGGATGATTTCCGCATTTTTCATTTCCAATCGATAATATGCAGTATTGATTTCATTCAACCATTCTTTATCCATTCAATCGCCATCCTTATTTCATAATATTTTCCAATTCAAGAAGTGAATGAATCACAAAATCCGGCTGAGGCATGAGTTCACTATCTTTATAAAGAGCCTTACGATCCAAAAGCACCGTTTTCATTCCAACCTTTTGAGGTCCATATACATCATCCATGTAACTATCTCCCACAAACAGGCAATCATTCGCCAACCAACCGCTTTTACTCAAAATCGTCTTATAAAAATTTATGTCCGGTTTATAGACCTGCATATTTTCTGATGTGTAAATATGAGAAAAAGAAAGCTTATTCAATTCAAGATAATAAAGCAATGAATCTGTATCTGTAGTTGACCCGATCGCAATGTCTATATTTTCATTTTCAAGCTTTTCTAACGTCTCATAAACATCTGAAAAAACTAATCTCTCTGCAAACAAAGAGTGAATCATTGGTTCTACCTCTTTTGATGCGTCTGCTTCTATCCCATATTGCGCGAATGTTTCCGACAGACTTACTTCAAACAGTGTTTTTTCATTCAAAAATACTGATGCATTCATCTTCTGTCTTTTCTTTGCTTTCCAATCTTCATAAAATTTTTGAGCATCTAAATTTACACCAATATTAAAAAGCATTTGTTCAACCGCTTTTATTGAGTTGTTTCCAGTGTCGATTAGTGTTCCAAAGCAATCAAAAATGATGTGTCTAATCATACTATATGTCTCCATGAATATAAGTCAGATAATCGTTATAAAAAAGTAAACAATATTCAATTTTGACGGTTTAAGATCTCACAAGCCTTTAGAATATCATGTTTTTGTAAACCTTTTAATGCATCAACAAAAACAAGATGTTCGCGTAGCTTTGAATCACAAGAATAATCATCTTGAAAACAGTCGTCTAAAATAACATACCTTTCAATCTTCGGGTTCATATGTAAATAAGCGTTAATTTCCTCTGTTCTGCTGTGATATTCTTCTCCATATGGGGTAATATCAATATCATATATATTAT
>JAIDPH010000103.1 GCA_029062885.1 Lachnospiraceae bacterium | reverse complement strand
TGGCGGCAAAGCTATACAGTCTGCCGGAAATGCATACACATTTTGTAGAGGCGAAACTTGATTTTACTGTTTTAGGATTCGGAGTATCAGTGGAAAGTGCTGCACCTGTAACAGATATTGAAAGTGCGATAGAGCTAATGCTGGCTGAACTTCAAAGAAAGCAAAAAAGATTATTAATTACGGTTGACGAGATTACAAATTGTGAATATATCAGAGTGTTTGCAAGCTCTTTTCAAATTTTTATGAGACAGGAATATCCCATCTTTTTATTGATGACAGGCTTGTACGATAATATTTATAGTCTTCAAAATGAAGATTCTCTCACATTTTTATACAGGGCACCCAAAATGATATTGGAGCCGTTAAATTATACTGCGGTCAGAAAACACTATATGGATATTTTTAATCTGGATATGGAAACGGCAGGTGAAATGACAGGATTAACCAAGGGCTACCCATTCGCTTTTCAAGTGTTAGGTTATCTATGCTGGGAAAACAAAGGCATAAAAACCATGGAAGAGATTCTGACGGAGTACGACCAGTATCTTGAGGAGTATGTATACAGTAAAATATGGTCTGAACTTTCTGAGCTTGATCGGAAGATACTGATTGAAATGTCTGCAAGCGGGGAAACAAAAGTCAAAAATATTCGAGAGAGAATAGAAATGAAATCAGAAAAGTTTTCCATATACAGGGATCGTTTAAAACGAAAAGGAGTTTTGGATACAAGTAAATATGGGGAGGTATCCTTTATTTTGCCAAGGTTTGCAGAGTTTGTCCTGACGAGAATGATTTAGTAGAAATCTTGTTAACAAGCCCATTGCAACTGTCAGTTGACAAATTTCCAAGTGCTCTCTATAGTCATTCGTGGGATTTTATTTTACTATTTAGGCAGATCAGAAGCGGTTTCATGTTGTTGCAGAAACAGTCTGTGCATAAGGCTGCCGAAAGATCAAGATAGCTATCTATATGAAAAAAACACAGTAAGGAGACTATCATATGACACTTGGAGAAAAGATATACAGACTCAGAAGCGAACAGGGAATGTCACAAGAGGCTTTTGGGGAGGCACTGGGAGTGAGCAGACAATCGGTATCCAAATGGGAGACGGATCAGTCGCTTCCGGAGCTGGATAAGATTGTGGCGATCAGCGAGATATTTGCGGTCAGTACAGATTACCTTCTTAAGGAGACAGCAAAGAAGCGGGAAGGACAAGGAACATATTTGGATGCATCGTACACAGATGAAAAGCTTTTTGATAAAGAGAATGTCTATACGGAAGAAACCCGTGTTATCATACAGAAGCCATCATTTCATTATGAATATAAGAGTAAGAAGACTTTCATGGGCTTGCCCCTTGTGCATATCAATTTCGGATTGAAGCCGGTGCGTGCAAAAGGCATTATAGCGATCGGCAATGCAGCGCAGGGCATCATTGCAATCGGAATCGCGGGGGTGGGAGTAATTACATTGGCACCGGTAGGGGTAGGGCTTCTTCTGGCAATTGGCTGTATTGTGGTAGGAGGCGTGGCGCTGGGGTCTCTCGCGGTTGGTGTAATTGCAATGGGCGCGGTATGCTGCGGTATCTTTACCATGGGTGCAGTTGCGATAGGACAATTCAGTTATGGTGCGTTTGCTTTGGGGAGCCAGATCGCTGTCGGAGATGTAGCGCACGGTAACATTGCGCTGGGATACAGCGAGGCGACAGGCAATATATATGAAGAAGTCAGAGCGGCGGACGGCAGCTTTGATTATCAGGCGGTGATTGCGGCGATTGATGCCAATGTGCCCGCATATTGGCACATTTTTACGAACTGGATGAAAGCGATTATACGGATGATGGTTACGTCCGGACGGATCATGCCGTAAGGCATCCGAAGATTCATAACATAATAGGCAGCGCTGTAAGCATGCGGCGCGGTTGAAAAATGACGGCGGAAATAGTAAGATAAGAGCGAAATAGTTGCAGAAGGAGTAATGGCTATGTCTCTTGGATTTCGATTATCTGTCGTCATTTTTGTTTATATTCTCATGGGTTTGGGGATGTTCTGGCTGAGTGTGGGTATCGTGGGAAAGAAAGTAAGAATTAAGCCTTTCCTTATTTATGCGGTCTGTTTCGGTGCTGCATATCTTCTGAGCATGCTGGTCTCATTCTGGCTGTTTGGTGAGGAAACAGTTTTTAATGGGTGGTACAATGTGGTACATTCACTGATATGCTATACGATCGAGGCGGCAGCGCTGGGAGTGGTGATCCGGCAATG
>JAIDPH010000102.1 GCA_029062885.1 Lachnospiraceae bacterium | reverse complement strand
GCACAAAAAATGGCAAAAGAGCATCATATTCACACGACCACCTCCATAGAGGAATGTGTGAATTACAAACCGGATTTTGTAGTAGTTGTCGTGAATAAGGCATCCATCGCCGAAATCAGTATGGAATGGATGCGGCGTGGGTTCACTGTACTTTGTGAAACACCGGCAGCGCTGGATATGGAAACTCTGAATAAACTGTGGGATATGCATAATCAGGGTTATAAGCTCATAGTTGCGGAGCAGTATACAAGTTATCCGGAATACAGTGCTTTATTGAAGATAGTTGATCGAAATATAATCGGAGAACCCGATTGCCTGAATATTTCTCTTGCCCATGAATATCATGGCGCAAGCCTTATGAGGGCTTTGTTACAAGTATCATCAGATATGGATTTTACGGTGTCATCCAAAACCTATCAATTTCCCACAACCGAAACACTGACAAGGTACGATTCATATAAGGACGGCAGGATTGCGGATAAGAAGAGATGCGTCGCAATATTTGAGTTTGCAGACGGAAAAGTTGCACTGTATGATTTTGATTCGGAACAATACCGTTCTCCTATTCGCAAGAATACGCTGAAATTGCAGGGGCGCCGTGGAGAAATCATTGACCGTGCAGTGTATTATCTGGATGATAAGAATGAACCTGTAATATCGGAAATCCGAGTGGAGAAAAGGGGGATTGAAACGGAATATGAGAATCCCAATCTGCACTATGTAGAGGAAGTCACTGCCGTAACCTTTGAGGGCGACAGCCTGTATACTCCTGAGTTTGGGTTGTGCGGTCTTGCGCAGGACGAAACAGCGGTTGCATCATTGATGAGGCGTACTGCTGCATATTCCAGAGGAGATGCAACAGAACCGTATCCGTTAAAAGACGCACTGCAGGATGCCTATATGGCAATATTACTACGGGAAGCGGATGCATCGCAAAAGAAAATCAGTAGTTCGAAACAGGCTTGGCACGAGCGGTAAATACATTTTATATAGAATATGAAGTTTTAATTTAATAAAAGTTAAAATAAAAGGGAGGATGTATACAATTGAAAAAATTAGGTTTTGGAACGATGAGGCTTCCGCTGACGGATCCGGAGGATGTAAAAAGCATTGACTATGAACAGATGTGTCAAATGGTGGACCATTTTTTAGAGCAGGGCTTTGTTTATTTTGATACGGCATACCCTTATCATGGAGAACAATCGGAAGGTGCAGTAAAGCGCTGCCTTGTAGACCGATATCCCAGAGAGCGATATATTCTGGCGGATAAAATGCCCATCCTGCGGGTGAAGTCCTCGGAGGAATATCCAAGGTATTTTGAAGAACAGCTGCGCCGCTGCGGTGTGGAATATTTTGACTATTATCTACTTCATAATATGGGAAAAGAGAGATATGCCAACACTTTAAAATATGGTGGTTTTGAGTTTATCATAAGATTAAAAGAGCAACGTCTGGTGAAGAACATTGGGTTTTCCTATCATGATGATGCAGAACTACTGGACGAAATCCTGACAAAATATCCGGAGATGGATTTTGTACAGCTTCAAATTAATTATCTGGATTGGAACAGTGCAGCAATTCAGTCGGGTGCTTGTTATGAGGTGGCCTGTCGTCATGGGAAACCGGTTATTGCCATGGAACCTGTAAAGGGCGGAAGTCTGGCAGATCTCCCTGTGGAAGCCAAAAATGAGATGGAGAAAAGAGACGCCCATGGGTCACCGGCATCCTATGCCATTCGTTATGTAGCATCCCTAGACAACTGTATGATGGTATTAAGTGGCATGAGCAATTTGGAACAGCTTATTGACAATACCTCCTATATGAAGGATTTTCAACCACTTGACAAGGAAGAACAGGAGATGCTGCAGCGGGTTACTGATATTGTGAATAGCAATATGACGCCATGCACGAATTGCAGGTACTGTATGGAAGAATGTCCTAAGCATATCAATATTCCAGCCTATTTTGGATTGTATAATATGTATGCTGCCACCGGCAAGAAGACGAATATGTACTATGAGAGATATTCCATGAATTATGGTAAGGCTGTGGACTGTATCAAGTGCGGAAAGTGTGAACGAATTTGTCCTCAGCATATAGAAATCCGTGGGGCGCTTGAGAAGTTTGCGGATTTGTACGAACGGAATTGGGAGAATTCCAATGGATGAAGCATTTAAGAATGTAGAGTGATTTTAATGAACCGATACAGCAGATTACACAAAATGCTCATGACGCGCGGAAACACTTTGTGTAATCTATCAGTAATTTCTTAGAGATATTGGCTTAGTTCCTTGCAGAACTGTTCCTCAATAGAAATCAGCCTTGTGCACAACTCTTTGGATTTCTTGTCGGCCGCTTTATACTGGTTCAGATAACGATTTAAAGATTTGACTCCCATGTTGCAGCCGTCGGTCAAAAGGTCCGCCACGGTCTCATCGCTCTTATCCATGTACATATTCATATTGGTCTTCATCCATGACATGCTCTTAGCAATAGGCGAGGGGTCCTTTTCATCAGTATCGTGGCTGTTTAAAAGAGAGTGAATCTCGTTTCCCAGTTTGCTGTGATGGTCTTTTGTCTCTTCAAGCAGACTTTTCATATTGGAACTTGTAACTTTGTCCATAACTTCATCAATTGATGTTACTGCCATTTTTGTTCCGGCGTCGCATTCCTGAAGAAGTTTTTCTGTATCTGTTTTTTCCATTTATACACCTGACCTTTCGTCGTTTTCTATTACATATTGTGTCAGGGAAATCATAAAATATACAATGTTCCTGATAAAAGAAAAACGATGGAAATTATTACAAAAATTTTTTAAAATTACTATATTTTGTATATTTACTACTGACTTCGCCGGGAATATAATATGTTTATTTGGTGTAGGATATGCGATGAATTGCCAGAAAATATTACAGAAAAATTAGCAGTTAAAGAGCATGGCCTGCGAGGAGGAGACGAATGAAAAAGTCGCAAAAATCAAGGCTCGAATGGCTTTGGGAAAACATGCGTGGATATAGGGCGCTGTATGTAATCAGTATGATTGGTACGATGACTTACAGTATGATGCATCTGATAATCCCTTATGTATCACAGAAAATTATTGATATGTTCCTAAGTGGGGAGCATGCAGCAGAGAATCTTACGGTAAGGCGAACTCTCTTTTGGGAGCTGATTGCTGCTATGGTATTGCTGACCTTGCTTAGGACAACAATTGTATATCTGTCCTGCATGGGTGCAGAGAGTGTATCCCAGAAAGTTTTATATCGGATACGAACTTATCTGTTCGACAAGATTGAGAGGCAGGATATGCATTTTTATGCCGCTTATCGCACAGGTGATCTGATGACCAGAATGACCGGTGATTTGGACGCGGTAAGACATATGATTGCCTGGGTAATCCGCACGATTGTGGAATCTCTGTCTTTGCTGGGCGCTACGACGGTGTATTTCTTATATATGGACTGGCGGCTGGCGCTTTGCCTGTTTACTATTGCACCTTTCATTTTTATGATTATTATTTTATTTAAAAGAAAGGTGGCTCCACGGCATAAGGCGCTGAGGGAGAAACTGGCACAGATGAATACCATCGCTCAGGAAAATATATCCGGAAACAGGGTAGTAAAGGCTTTTGCAAGAGAAAAATACGAGATTGGTAAATTTGACGATTGTAATACTTCTTATTCCCAGACTAATCAAAAGACGGCGCTGACATGGCTTACATATTACCCTTATGTGGAATCGGCGGCAAATCTGATGCCTGTGGTACTTTTGCTTGTAGGCGGTATCTTTCTGATTTATGAACAGATATCAATGGGACAATATGTGGCGTTTTCCAGCCTGATATGGGCTGTCGCCAATCCCATGCGTCAACTTGGAAATATTATGAATGAGTTTCAACGGTTCGCCGCAGCTTCCGAAAAAGTAATGGAGATTTACTATTCTGAGCCGGAGATTGTGGATAAGCCGGATGCTATAGACAGACCGGAGCGATTTGCAGGAAAGATTGAGTTTAAAAACGTAAGCTTTCAATATGCTGACGGTAAGCTGCCTGTCTTGCATAATGTAAGTTTCACTGCCGAACCGGGAGAAACTATCGCAATCATGGGCGAGACCGGCTGCGGAAAGACTTCCCTGATTCAGCTGATTCCGCGATTTTATGAGCCTACGGCGGGAGAAGTGCTGGTAGACGATATCCCTGTGCAGAATATGAAGTTAAACCAGCTGCGTAAAAATATCGGCTTAGCAACTCAGGATGTGTTGCTGTATTCAGATTCCATTGACGGTAATATTGCTTTCGGAGACAGTCATATCACTCAGGAGCAGGTGGTAAAATTTGCAAGATATTCGGCGGCTTCAGAGTTTATTGCCAGAATGCCCGAAGGTTATGACACCATCGTAGGGGAAAGGGGAGTAGGCCTTTCCGGTGGACAGAAGCAGCGTATTTCCCTTGCAAGAGCGTTGGCTGTGCGCCCTTCCATACTTATTCTGGACGATACTACTTCGGCAGTGGATATGGAAACAGAGAAACAGATACAGCACAGCCTTAATGAACTGGATTTTCCATGTACAAAGGTTATTATTGCCCAGAGAATATCCACGACCAAGTGTGCGGATAAAATACTGGTCTTGCAGGACGGGCATATCACAGAGTCAGGCACACATGAGGAATTAATAGCCAAGAAGGGATATTATTATCAGGTTGTACAGTTACAGACCGGAGAGGAGGTATAGAGATGGCAAGAAGGAATACTTATCGTGAGGACGAAGTGCTGGAAACTCCCTTTGATTTTCACCATTTACTTCGTGCATCAGTCTATATCAAAAAATATACGGGAAAGATGATTCTGGCATTGTGCCTGAGTGCTGTAGGCGGAATTATGGCGCTGTTCGGACCGATGCTGACCCAGAAGGCGTTGGATGAGGCGATTCCCGCCAAGGATATGCATATGTTGATAACTTTGGTACTTATTTTAGTGGGAGCGTATGCCATCAGCGTTATTTTTACCACTGTACGTTCACGTATTATGGTACGTGTGGGACAGAGCATTATTTATGATATCCGGAAAGATTTGTTTGCCCATTTACAGAAATTGTCTTTTCAATACTACGATGACAGACCTCACGGTAAAATCCTGATTCGTGTGGTAAACTATGTAAATTCCGTGTCGGATATGCTGTCTAACGGATTGATTAATGTAGTGCTGGAAATCCTGAATCTGGTTTTTATTGTAATCTTTATGTTTCTGGTAGATGTAAAGTTGTCGTTAGTGGTAATGGCAGGCGTACCGATATTGGCGGTGTTTATGCTTTATATTAAAAAGCGACAGAGAAAGGCATGGCAGATGGTATCCAATAAGAACTCCAATCTGAATGCATATCTGCAGGAAAATATCGTGGGAGCAAGGATAACACAGATTTTTGTCAGGGAAGATGAAAATTCAGAAACTTTCGGGATTTTGTCTGACCGCTGCAGGCAGGCATGGATGCAGGCTGTAAAATTCAGTAATCTGGTGTGGCCGGGAATTGATAATATTTCTGTGCTGGTCAGGGCAGCTGTATTTATAGTGGGTCTTTTAGTGATGGGTCCGGAAAATGTGAAGCTGGGAGTGATTGTTGCGATTACTTCATATGCTTCCAGATTTTGGCAGCCGATTATGAATCTGGGTAATATATTTAACAACTTTATTAATAATATAGCTTATCTGGAGCGTATATTTGAAACACTCGATGAACCGGTGACGGTAGATGACGCAGAGGATGCCGTTGAGATGCCGCCTATCAAGGGACAGGTTACATTTGAACATGTGACTTTTGCATATGAGGAAGGCAAGGACGTACTAAATGACCTGTCATTCACGGTACAGCCGGGAGAGAGCGTAGCGTTAGTCGGACCGACAGGCGCAGGAAAGAGTACAATTGTGAATCTGATTTCCCGGTTTTATAATGTAAACGGAGGACGGGTTCTGATAGACGGACAGGACATTTCCCAGGTAACACTGGAATCTCTGCGTTCACAGATGGGCATCATGCTGCAGGACAGCTTCATTTTCTCAGGCACTATTGAAGACAATATTCGTTACGGCAAACTGGACGCCACGATGGATGAGATTAAAAAAGCCAGCAAAACCGTTTGTGCAGACGGATTTATAAGCCGTATGCAGGACGGTTATAGTACGGAGGTAAAGGAGAGAGGTTCCCTGCTGTCTCAGGGACAAAAACAGTTGATTTCTTTTGCCAGAACACTTTTATCAGATCCTTCGATTCTGGTATTGGATGAGGCGACTTCCAGTATCGACGTACAAACAGAACGTGCGTTGCAGCAGGGGCTGAATGCCATGCTGCAGGGAAGAACTTCCTTTATCATTGCCCACAGGCTGTCTACGATTAAAAACTGTGATAAGATTATGTATATTGATCAGGGCGGTATTATGGAATGCGGTACGCATGAGGAATTGATGGCGAAGAGAGGATATTATTACAAATTGTACACGACGCAGATGGAAGATATTGCCTGACGTCGGAAAAAAATAAGAGCCTTGCTGTCGCGGGGCTCTTTTAGAAACTTATTGTCAATAAACATTACCATAAATCATACATTTCCATGGTTTCTTTATTTCGGTATTCATGTTTCTCATAGTATCCGATTAACTTATCACCGTCTCTTAGCGCAACCATATAGACATCTTTATTTTGTGCTGCATTATAAAATGTATAGACGAGGTTATGCTCTGTAGATGAGGCAAACCATTCTACTACCTGACGCATTTTTTTCTGTGATTCTTCATTGTGGCAGTCCATAATACTCTGACCGATTAACTTTTCCCCGCCTCTTTTGGCGTAATATGAAATCGCCGCCGGATTCATATATATGATGTCATGCTCAAGGTTGCAGATTACTATAGCGCTCCTGTCCATATCTATTATGCTTTTAAAAAAATCTGCATACTGTTTTAAATTTTGATATTCGGTTTCTTTCATATTGCTATGTACTCCTTTATATTGTTTTTGCAATTGTTTGTAATGATATTGTATGCTTTATGTTGAAAATAAGCAATAAGTTTAAAATATAATCTTAAATATTCAAGGTGCAAAAGCCAAGACGTGTATTCACTGTAAAAAGTGTTGTAATAATAACAATTTACATTGTAAAAAGTGTAAAAAACACATAAATTATCGTTGCATATTATGTGTTTATGTGCTATGCTAGGTTCATATCACTTTATGGAGGTAAGTTTGTGTATAGAACTGCAATTGAAAAACTGTATAGATGGAAAGACAGCAAACATCGTAAGCCGTTGATTATCGAGGGTGCAAGACAGGTCGGAAAGACTTGGCTGATGAAGGAATTCGGCGGTAAGGCATATGATGCTGCTGTATATATAAATTTTGATTCCAATCCCGAAATGAAGGAGCTGTTTGCCACTGACTTAAATATTGAACGTATTATTATGGGTATTGAGTTATATGTCGGCAAAAAAATCAGTCCGAATAACACATTGCTCATATTTGATGAAGTACAGGAGGTGCCAAGGGCACTTTCATCACTAAAATATTTTTATGAAAATGCGCCACAGTATCATATTGTATGTGCAGGTTCATTATTGGGCATTGCTTTGCATGAGGGTACATCGTTTCCTGTAGGTAAAGTGGATTTCTTAAAACTATATCCACTGTCATTTAAGGAATTTTTAACAGCGGTTGTAGGTGAGCGCTTCGCTGTACTTCTTGATAATCGTGACTACTCGATGATTACCGCTTTTAAGCAGACATATATAGACGCGCTTAAGCAGTATTATTTTGTCGGAGGTATGCCGGAAGCAGTTCAGTGTTTTGTGGAGGAAAAGGATTTTAATGAAGTCAGAACAATCCAAAAGAGAATACTGGCAGCCTATGAACAGGATTTTTCCAAACATGCGCCTATAGAAATTGTTCCCAAAATACGTATGATATGGAACAGTATCCCTTCTCAACTTGCGAAAGAGAATAAAAAGTTTATCTATGGTCTTGTGCGTGAAGGCGGAAGGGCAAAGGAATATGAAACAGCAATTATGTGGCTTTGCGATTGCGGGCTGGTTCACAAGATAAGTCGTGTAAATGCAGCAAGAATTCCATTGAAAGCTTATGAGGATTTGAAAGCTTTTAAGCTGTTTATAGTTGATGTGGGACTTTTGGGTTGTATGACCGGACTGCGCCAGCGCACGTTGATTTCCGGAAATGATTTATTTACCGAATTTAAAGGTGCATTGACTGAGCAGTATGTATGCCAGCAACTTGAAACCATAGATGACTTGGGCATTTATTATTATACTAATGACCGCGGTTCCTGTGAAATTGATTTTATTATAGATAACGGAGAGCAGATTATACCAATGGAGGTCAAGGCAGAGGTAAATCTGAAAGCAAAGAGTCTTAAAGCATATAGGGAGAAATTCAATCCTGAAATTTCAGTCCGCACCTCAATGTCGGACTATAAAAAAGAGGATTGGATTATAAACCTGCCGCTGTATTCTATTATTTGAATCAGCTTTTTATTTACTAAGGATTTCATTCCTATGCTGCAGATGAATACCAACGTGTCCAACGCCAAGTATAACGACTGCCGCAAGGAGAAGGACATTTTTTCCGTAGATACCCAGTAAAAAGAAAGCCATTACCGGAAGAGTAGCGCCTGCCACCGGAATTCCGCAAATACTACTGTAAAAATCGGACATATTTTTTTCGCTTTTAAAATATCGTACCCAATATAATTCATATAGCAGCATCAGTGCGAATGAAAGCAACAGCCATATGCTCCATAAAGAATTAACTCGTATATTAAAATCAGAGAATATCAGTACAAGGCAACACACTAATATTTCTCCGATTCTCTCTAAGATTTGCAAAACCTTATTTTCCTTTTGGGCATATTGTTCATAATCTTTAGGTTGATGTTTCGTCCAAATTATATTTGGTATAAATAACATCAGAATATATATAAGTCCTACATATGAAAATCCAAAATGAAACATCTTAGCATCGCCTCTTGTCTTGAGATTATACTACACACCCGACTATAACACAAGGTGAGTATACTATAAAAAACCATTGTCATTATAATATTTAAATGGTAAAATAAGGTTTGCTACCAATGAAAAAAGAATATGAGGCTGGCAGCAGGAAAAGAATATTTTGGAAAAATAAATAATGTAGGAGGAAAAGTAATGTACTTAAAAAAATGTGGAAAGAAAATTTTAGAACTACTGGTTATATGTCTGGTTATATTGTTTGTAGATGCTTTCTCATATGAACGGGTCTATGCAGAAGAGACAACACAAGAGAATGAATCGATTGAGAATGCAGAAGAATTCAATGCATCTTTATATTTAATGGCATTATTGGATAACTCATATAAGAACGATTCAACCCTGCTGGTATTAACAGGTATTGCGACCGCTGAAGAAGCAGCGGAAATATATAACCAGGGTCTTGATGCTGAAGTAGCCGGAATGGAATCGATGCTTTCAGCAGAGGGGAAAGAGGAATACAGAAAGTTATTCTCAGATCTTCTTGCAGGGGTTAAGTATACCATAGGCGAGGCTGAGAGACAGGCTGATGGCTCTTATGTCGTAACAGTATATTATGAGCAGATGAATGTATTTGAACCGGCTATGGAAGCATATATAAGTGCAGTATATGAGTATGTGGATATATTGGCGGCCGGACGGGAATTACCGTCTGAAGATGAGTTGACGGAGTGGCTTGCCATGGCATTGAAATACTGTCTCGAAGAGTCACTTAAGAATGTGACATATGGCGAACCTCAGGCAACAACGGTTAGAATCAGTCTTGAAGATGACGGATGGATGCCCAATTCATACGATGTCATGCATTTGGAAGAAGTATTTTTTGATATTGACGGTGCTATGTCTGCATTGTATTAAAACCATTGACAAAAGAAAATTCAGGTATTATCATATTAAAAAATAAAGGAGAATATACAAAATGAATTACAGCTTACATTCAAGATGTTATATGTACATGTATTATAGACGTATTCGCTTATAACAGGGCATATCAAAGTGCACAGTTATAAGCTGGTAGGTCTTATATGTCTGTGCATGAATGAAATGTGAGCTGCTGATTATTGCATCTTGTATTTAAATTGACGCATCAGGCATATAGACGCCTGGTGCGTTTTTTGTATTATAGGAAATTACGATGGAGCGACGATTTTGTATAGGAAAGGAGCATAGAAATGAAAATGAAACAGAAATTTCCGGATTATTCCAATTGTATAGTTAATTTAGCAAACTCTGTCTTATCGGAGTTTGGCTGCAATAAGGAGGGGCGGCAGACTCTGAAAACGGTAGACTCATATTTGGTGAAAGGGTATGAAAATATAGTAGTTATACTGTTAGACGGAATGGGAAAATGCATAG
>JAIDPH010000101.1 GCA_029062885.1 Lachnospiraceae bacterium | reverse complement strand
CCGGAGAAAATGGTCATTCACCGCTTGACCGGGGACGGAGATAAAAAGACGCTGATCGCGCCCGAGTGGAGTAAGGATAAAAAAAGGGTACTGAACGCACTGCATAAAGCAATCAGGGAAAAGGAGAGGGAATGATGCAGTGAAATCAGGAAGAATAAAATACCACAATTTACTTTTGAACCCAGATATGCTATACTACCATAGATATCAAGGCTCTTTTTAAAGGAGCTTTTACTATTGGAAAAGACTTAAGTGAAGTGAAAGCGGAGGATTAAGATAAAATGAAACTAGGCATAGTCGGCCTGCCCAACGTAGGCAAAAGCACATTATTCAATTCATTAACTAAAGCAGGAGCGGAATCGGCAAACTATCCGTTCTGTACCATTGACCCGAATATCGGTATCGTGGCTGTTCCCGATGAAAGGCTCAAGTTGCTTGGCGATATGTATAAATCTAAAAAAGTGACTCCTGCAACAATTGAATTTGTCGATATCGCAGGATTGGTAAAAGGCGCTTCCAAAGGAGAAGGTCTTGGCAATCAGTTTCTTAGCAATATCCGTGAAGTTGACGCTGTCATCCACGTGGTCCGCTGCTTTGAAGATTCCAATATCGTCCATGTGGATGGTTCTGTTGATCCGCTGCGCGATATTGAGACAATAAATCTGGAACTTATTTTCTCAGATATGGAAGTTTTGGACAGAAGATTAGCTAAAACCGAGAAAGCTGCCAGAATGGACAAGAGTTTGGCAAAAGAACTTGCATTACAGGAAAAATTGAAAGCGCATCTGGAAGAAGGAAAGCTTGCCAGAAGCTTCGCTACAGAGGATGAAGACGAACTGGAGCTGCTTGCTTCATATAATCTGCTGACTTATAAACCCGTAATTTTTGCGGCAAATGTTGCAGAAGAGGATTTGGCGGATGACGGCGCCGGAAACGAAGGCGTTGCTAAGGTACGTACTTTTGCAGCTGAAAACGACAGTGAAGTATTTGTTATCTGCGCACAGATAGAAGAGGAAATTTCCCAGCTTGACGAGGATGAAACCGCGATGTTCTTAGAAGACCTCGGATTGAAAGAGTCCGGACTGCAAAAGCTGATTAAGGCAAGCTACCGACTTCTGGGCCTGATGAGTTTCTTAACCGCGGGAGAAGACGAGACCAGAGCGTGGACTATAAAGATTGGTACAAAAGCTCCGCAGGCAGCAGGTAAGATTCACACCGATTTTGAAAGAGGCTTCATCAAAGCAGAAGTCGTAAATTATAAAGACCTATTGGAACAAGGCTCTCTTGCCGCCGCCAGAGAGAAAGGCTTAGTCGGCATGGAAGGAAAAGACTATGTCGTACAAGATGGCGACGTTATTCTGTTCCGATTTAATGTATAAGTTAAGATAAATAATTACGAAACCCTATTCCAGTAACCAGAACTTGAACTAAATGAACAAAAACGGGGCGTCTCTGCTCCGCAATGAGCCCCATTTTTGTTCATTTAGTCCAAGTTCGTGACGCGACCTGCGATAATGGTTTCGTAATTGTCTAAATGTTAAGACCCGGAAAGGAGTACTACCATCAATATGAATGATATAATGAACGCATCAGACATCGCGTTTCCCAATTTAGGGATATATCTTAGAAACATACCTAAATTCTTCAGCATCTTCGGATTCAAGATTGCATTATACAGTGTATTTATAGGCTTGGGCGTTATAAGCGGCTTGCTTATGGCAGTGCATACTGCAAAGAAGGAGAAGGCCGACCCTGATGTTGTCTGGGACTTTTTCATTTATGAGCTTGTTTTTTCTATAATTGGCGCAAGAATATATTATGTGATTTTTTTCTGGGACTCGTATAAAGATAACCTGATTCAGATTTTTAACTTAAGAAACGGCGGACTGGCGATTTATGGAGCGGTAATTGCGGCATTTATCACATTATATGTATTCTGCCGTATTAAGAAACAGCACTTTTTGCGGTTTGCGGATATTTGCATGCCAGGATTGATACTGGGACAGGCAATCGGCAGATGGGGGAATTTTACCAACAGGGAAGTTTTCGGTGAATATACGAATAAACTGCTGGCGATGCGGCTTCCTATTGATTCTGTCAGAGCATGGGATATTTCTGCTAATATAGCGGCGCATATTGCTGATGGTACGAATTACATTCAGGTTCATCCCACTTTTCTTTATGAAAGCTTGTGGAATCTGGCGATATTGTGCATACTGATTTTATATAGAAGCCATAAGAAGTTCGATGGAGAAATATGTCTCCTTTATCTTGGGGGATATGGTCTTGGAAGATTCTGGATAGAAGGTATCAGAACAGACCAGTTATATATAATGGGAACACATATTCCGGTTTCGCAAGTACTAGCGGCGATATGTGTTATAGCGTCCATAGCAGTGGATGTTGCAATCCGCATTCGTATGAAAAAGAAAGCGTCGGCAATAGACGATAATGAAAGTAAGTAGAAGAAAAAATCAGGAGGTTACGGTTTATGGCGGTTAAGTTGTTGGTTGGTTCATCTTCAGATATTACTATGGAGGAAGCAAAGCAGTTGGGAATAGAAATGATTCCCATGACAATCACGTTTGGGGAGGAAATGTATTCTGACGGTGTCGATATAACCAAGAGAGAGTTTTTTGAAAAATTAATCGAAAGTGATGAATTACCTAAAACAAGTCAGATTAATATGTTTCAGTTTGAAGAACGTTTTAAGGAGATGACAGCAGACGGCAGCGAAGTGGTAGCTATTACTATTTCCTCCAAACTTTCCGGAACTTATGAAAATGCTGTGCAGGCGGCGGAAAACTTTGGCGGCAAGGTATTTGTTGTTGACAGTCTTAATGCATGTATAGGTGAACGAATCCTGATAGAGTATGCGATTCGCCTGATGAAAGAAGGCGTTGCTGCCAAAGAGATAGCAGAACGCTTGGAAGAAGGCAGACAGCGCATTAGGCTTATGGCCCTGCTGGGAACGCTTGAATATCTTCAAAAGGGCGGAAGAATATCGGCAGCCGCGGCTATATCGGGTGAAATTTTACATATTAAGCCCGTTATTTCGATTATTGACGGCGAAGTGAAGCTGGTAGGAAAGGCAATGGGCTCCAAGAAAGGCAGTAATCTTCTGACTCAGATGATAGACAAGTCCGGCGGTATTGACTTTGACATGCCTCATGTGGCGGCGTATTCGGGTCTGGATGACAGTCTGCTGCAGAAATATCTGCATGATAGCGCACATCTGTGGAAAGAACAGATTGATGAAGTGCCCTCATACTGTATTGGCAGTACGATTGGTACACATATTGGACCCGGATCGATTGCGGTTGCTTATTTTGCGGAAAAATAGAATACCGGTCTATGATTAACTAAATTAATGTAACAGAGTGAAATTAAAAGCGGTTTTGTCCTGATGGATGAAACCGCTTTTCTATTTTTTCGGCTTGGCATGCACATTTTAAAATTATCTTAATAAAAAATTAAAAAATCTCTTGTTTTCCCTTGCAATATACTTTATTTTAATATAAAATGGTAGATAAGTGGTGGAAAGTGGAATGAAGTGGTTAAAAGTGGTGAATTTCATACACGGACCGTGGCAGACACTTGACGGCAGGTGATTGATTATGTTTATGGGAGAGTACAATCACACAATTGATGCAAAAGGCAGGCTGATTATCCCGTCTAAGTTCCGAGAAGCGTTAGGAGACGTATTTGTGGTAACAAAAGGACTGGATGGCTGTCTGTTTGTGTATGACAATGCAGAGTGGAATGTATTTGAAGAAAAACTTAAATCCTTGCCGCTTACCAATAAGGACGCCAGAAAGTTTGTACGTTTTTTTCTGGCAGGGGCGACAGAAGCTGAGGTAGATAAACAGGGACGTATCCTGATACCCAATGTCTTAAGAGAGTTTGCTGAATTGAATAAAGATGTTGTTCTTATCGGAGTTGCAAGCAGAATTGAAATTTGGAGTAAGGAACGTTTTGAAGGAACGGCTGCTTATGATGATATGGATGAAATAGCAGAACATATGGCTGAACTTGGACTTGGAATTTAACCCATGGCAGTCAAATATAAAAGGGCGCAGAAAATAGGATGGAGTTTAAACATACATCGGTTCTTTTAGAGGAAACTATAGAGAATCTGAAGGTAAAACCTGACGGAATATACGTGGATGGAACGCTTGGAGGAGGCGGACATTCTTACATGACCGCCTCCAAACTTACGGGAAACGGAAGACTGATTGGAATAGACCAGGATGGAGAAGCCATTCTTGCGGCAGGAAAGAGACTGGAACTGTTTAATGATAAGGTTACTATTATTAGGGATAATTATTGTAATATGGGAAGTGTGCTGAAAAGCATGGGTATTGACAAGGTAGACGGCATCATTCTGGATTTGGGTGTTTCGTCATACCAACTGGACAACGCAGACAGAGGCTTTTCATATAAATGTGATGCCGCATTGGACATGCGTATGGATACGAGACAGGCTTTAAGCGCCAGGGACATAATCAATACATATCCTGAGATGGAATTGTACCGTATCATAAGAGATTATGGAGAGGAACAGTTCGCCAAGAATATTGCGAAACATATCGCGTCGGCGAGAAAGGACAAGCCCATAGAGACCACAGAAGAGCTGAATGCAGTCATAAAGGCGGCAATTCCTGCTAAGATGAGGGCAACAGGCGGACATCCATCCAAGAGAACATTTCAGGCAATACGTATTGAATGTAATCATGAATTGGAAGTGTTAAAAAATTCTCTGGATGATTTTATTGATATGCTAAATCCCGGGGGGCGGCTGTGTATCATTACATTTCATTCATTAGAGGACAGAATCGTAAAATCGGCTTATAGAAAAAATGAAAATCCCTGTATATGCCCACCTGAATTTCCGGTTTGTGTATGTGGCAGGGAGTCAAAGGGAAAAGCGGTTTCCAAAAAACCAATTTTACCTACCGAAGAAGAAATTAAGAAAAATAAGAGAGCTAAAAGCGCTAAATTAAGAGTTTTTGAGCGAAGCGGTAATGCATAAAAGTGAGAGGAATAATCAATATGGCGGAAGTTAGAAAAAGAAGGCGTGCGAATAACAGTGAATACATTCAGGGCAGCGCAGTCAGAAGGCTTGATGTAACAAAAGAGATAGAGAGAAAGCCTAAAAAGAAATTGAGTAATACGGCAAGGAAAAACAGGGAAAAGGCGGAACACATGAATCCGGGTTATGTTCTGTTCTTAAGTCTTGCTTTGATTGCGACAGGCTTTATTTTGGTAGGATATATCAGATTGCAGTCGGATATTACAAACAGAATAGATCATATTTCGGCACTGGAGAGAGAATTAAACGATTTAAGGCTTGCAAATGATGAAGAATATAATAGAATAACAAGTAGTATAGATTTGGAGGAAGTCAGAAGAATTGCCGTTCAGGAACTTGGAATGAGATATGCTGAAGAAGGGCAGATCGTTTCATTTACGAGTGAGAACAACGATTATGTGAAGCAGTTATCTTTGATTCCGGATTGACATAATGTGACAGAGCAGCCTTACAGGAGCAGAATATGAAACAGGAACGTGTGAACAGATTTACAAGCAAAATGCAAAAGAAGCTTTTGGTACTTTTTGTAATAGTACTGCTGGCTTTTGCGGGCTTGAGCGCAAGACTGTTTCTGATTAACAGGGATAATGGAGAGACTTATAAAAGACAGGTATTGTCACAACAGAGGTATGACTCGGTGACAATACCTTTTAAGCGTGGAGAAATATTGGATAAAAATGGTACGATACTGGCAATCAGTAATAAGGTATATAATGTCATTCTGGATACCAAGGTACTTATGGATGATGAGGCTAATTTAGAGCCTACTCTGAATGCGCTGCGTACCGTTTTCGGTATTGATATAAGCGAAGTCAGGGATTATATTGCGACGCATCCCAATTCTGCTTACCGTGTGCTGGCAAGGCGTATTGGCTATGATAAAGTCGAAGAATTCAAGGGACTGCAGAAGGATGAAGAAATTGGCAAGAATATCAAAGGAATATGGTTTGAAGATGAATATAAAAGAGAATATCCGAACGGATCCCTTGCCTGTGATGTAATCGGATTTACCACAAGCGACAATGTGGGACAGTATGGGCTTGAAGAGTATTATAACGATATCCTATGCGGCTCAAACGGACGTGAGTACGGATATATGAATGATGATTCAAATGTGGAGAGGACAACTATTCCGGCGGTTGACGGATATAATATACAGACTACCATAGATGCTAATATTCAGAGCGTTGTAGAAAAATATTTAAGAGAGTTCGACGAAGAATACAGAGACAATTACAGAGCTGGCGCCGGAGCAGAGAACGTCGGATGTATCTTTATGGAGGTTAATACAGGTAATATACTGGCGATGGCAAGCTATCCGGTTTACGACCTGAATGATGTAAGGAATACCGACAACCTGATCGGAATGCCTGAACTTGATGAGAAAAGTAAAAAGACCGGTGAATACCTGACGCAGGAGCTTATTGATGCTATGGATGATGATGCCCTGTACAGACAACTGGCTGCCCTGTGGAAGAATTTCTGCATTGTGGATACATATGAGCCGGGCTCTGTTGCCAAGCCGTTCACCGTAGCGGCAGCTATTGAATGCGGGGCAATTACCGGAAATGAATCCTATAACTGTGAAGGTAAGCTTGTAGTGGGAGATTATCCGATACACTGCCATAACGTATATGGCGACAATTATCTGACTGTTGCGGAAGGAATCGAACGTTCCTGCAACGTCGTGCTTATGAATGTGGCTTTTGCCATGGGAAAGGATAAATTTGTTGATTACCAGCATCTGTTTGGTTTCGGATTAAAGACCAATATTGATTTAGCTGGGGAGTCGAGGACTGCTAATGTTGTATACTATAAAAACAATATGCGGCAGACTGAGCTTGCGACTAATTCTTTCGGACAGGGCTTTAATGCTTCAATGATTCAGATGATAACGGGCTTCTGTTCTCTGATTAACGGCGGCTACTACTATGAGCCACATGTTGTGAGCCGTATTACAACTCCGGAAGGTGCGACTGTGCAGAATATAGAACCCAGACTTTTGAAACAGACCATATCTCAGTCTACAAGCGATAAAATAATTGAATTTTGCAATTTGGTAGTGACAGGCGAAAAAGGAACCGGTAAATCGGCAAGGCCTGCGGGTTATATGATAGGCGGAAAGACGGGGACGGCACAGACACTGCCACGTGGAAATGGACAATATGTAGTATCTTTCATGGGTTATGCTCCAGCGGATGACCCTCAGTATGCGATTTATGTTGTTGTAGACAGACCGAATGTGCCGGAGCAGGCTGATGCAAAGTATGCGACTAAAATTGTCCGCAATATATTGACTGAGGTGCTGCCATACCTGAATATTTTCATGACAGAAGAGCTGACCGATACGGAGAGGAAAGAACTGGAAGAGTTAAGACAGCAGCTTACCATACCGCAGGTTACGGGAGATGGTGAACAGGAAGAAGGAGAAGGCGGCGAAGAGGGAGAGCAGGGAGAAGGCACAGAAGGCGAAGGAGAACCTGAACGCAGCGAAGCCCCGGAGGTTTGGAGGGATTTCCCGATTGATCCTGAGACCGGATATGCTAAAGACCCTGATACAGGATATCTGGTAGACCCTGAGACAGGCGCGGTATTGAATCTCGAAAATCTGTATGATGTACCTGAAGGTACTTCTCCGATCAGAGGAGTGGGAGAACCACCGCAGGACGATGGATCGGACGATAATAGCTTCGGAATATAGAATATCGTAAGAATAACATTAGGGAAACGGTAATAAATTATATTAATACCTTTTATGAGGTTTTCCTGCACAATGAAAGAAAAGAATTATTCCCATAAGACATTTCACAGGAATAAAACAGTTACCGTAATGTTTATCTGTCTGGCTTTGTTTATAGGGCTGATTGCCAGATTGGTATATTTAATGGTATTCCAATCGGAGTATTACATACAAAAAGCCAAGGAACTGCACGAGAGGGAGCGCAGCATTAAAGCGGCAAGAGGCAGAATCATTGATGCAAATGGAGAGATTCTGGCTGACAACAAGACAGTATGTACTATATCGGTCATTCATAACCAGATCGAGGATAAAGAGCGGGTCATAGAGGTTTTGTCAAAAGAACTGGGGCTGTCGGAAGAATATGTACGCAAGCGCGTTGAAAAGTATTCCTCCATTGAAAAAATAAAGAGTAATGTGGATAAGCCTGTCGGTGATATTATTCGCTCTTATGAGCTGGCAGGGGTAAAAGTGGATGAAGACTATAAAAGATACTATCCTTATGGCTCACTGGCATCTAAAGTACTTGGATTTACAGGCGGCGATAATCAGGGAATAATAGGGCTGGAAGTCATATATGAGGAATATCTTAAGGGAGAAGCGGGAACAATCCTGACAGTGACGGATGCAAAAGGCGTGGAAGTGGCGGAAGCGGGCGAGGAACGCATAGAGCCTGTAAACGGCAGGGATTTGTATATAAGTCTGGATATGAATATTCAAAGCTATGCCACACAGCTTGCTATGCAGGCCATGGAGACGAAGCAGGCGGACAGCGTATCCATGATTGTCATGAATCCGCAGAACGGAGAAATTCTGGCAATGGTAAATGTGCCGGAATTTGACTTAAATAATCCCTACACGTTGCCTGAAAACACAGAACAGACAGCTTTGAGTGCAGAAGAGGAGCAGGCGCTGCTAAACGCTATGTGGCGTAATGGATGCATTAACGATACTTATGAGCCGGGTTCCATTTTTAAAACAGTGACAGCGGCAGCTGCGTTGGAGGAAGGTGTCGTTAAGCTGGAAGACTCATTCAACTGTCCGGGTTATGTTATGGTGGGAGACAGGAGAATAAGATGTCATAAAGTTGCCGGACACGGAGCGGAAAATTTTGTACAGGGGATAATGAATTCCTGCAATCCGGTATTTGTGACGGTAGGGCTTAGGCTTGGCGTGGATAATTATTTTAAATACTTCAAGCAGTTTGGTCTGCTTGACAAAACCGGAATAGATCTGCCGGGAGAAGCCGGAACCATCATGCATAAAAAAGAAAATATCGGACAGGTGGAACTGGCTACGATTTCCTTCGGTCAATCTTTCCAGATTACACCGATACAGTTGGCGGTCACGGTTTCATCTTTTGTCAATGGCGGAAGGCGGGTCACTCCGCATCTGGGCGTAAGGGTAGCAAATTCGGACGGTACGGAAAGTAACTTGTTTGCTTATCAAAAGAAAGACAATATTGTATCACAGGAAACCTCGGAAACCATGCGTTATCTTTTGGAACAGGTGGTAGAGAACGGAGGCGGACAAAAAGCGTATATAGAAGGATACAGGATTGGCGGCAAGACTGCCACAAGCGAGACGCTGCCAAGAGGAAGCGGTAAATATATAGCTTCTTTTTTAGGCTTTGCACCGGCAGATAATCCTACGATACTTGCCATCTGCCTTATAAATAATCCTCAGGGAGTGTATTATGGAGGACAGATTGCAGCGCCTGTGGTAAAACAGCTTTTTGAAAATATCCTTCCTTATTTAGAAAATAAGGACTATAATAGTATAAAGAGTATTACAAATTAAATTTTAGATTTAAATATTATTTGAGGAGACAATATAGAGGAATGAATGCAACTATTTTGATGTCAGTGCTTATATCTTTTGCAATCAGCGTTATCCTGGGACCGATAGTGATCCCGTTTCTGCGTAGATTGAAAGTCGGTCAGACTGTAAGGGATGAAGGACCTAAGGGGCATCTTAAGAAAAACGGTACGCCTACAATGGGCGGAATACTTATATTAGTCAGTGTTGTATTAACCTCTATAATATATGTAAAGGACTATCCGAAGATAATTCCTATTATCTTTGTGACGCTTGGTTTTGGACTCATTGGATTTTTGGATGACTATATCAAAGTGGTGCTGAAACGCTCGATGGGGCTTCGCGCGTGGCAGAAAATGGCACTGCAGATAGTTGTTACGGGCGTGTTTGCATATTATATCACTCACTATACGGATGTTTCGCTTTCTATGAAGATTCCGTTTATGCCGGAAGTTTATCTGGATTTTGGAGTATTAAACATACCGATATTATTCTTTATCGTTATTGGTACGGTTAATGGAGTGAATCTCACGGATGGTCTGGATGGACTGGCGAGTTCCGTTACGGTATTGGTTGCTACGTTTTTTACGGTAGTAGCAATAGGAATGCACAGCGGCATTGAGCCGGTCACCTGTGCGGTAGTGGGTGCGCTTCTTGGATTTTTGCTGTTTAATGTATATCCGGCAAGCGTCTTTATGGGTGATACCGGTTCGCTTGCTCTTGGCGGTTTCGTGGCGGCAGCAGCTTATATGATGCAGATGCCTGTTTTTCTGGCAATCGTCGGATTTATCTATGTGATAGAGGTGCTCTCCGATATTCTGCAGGTATCCTATTTTAAGGCGACCGGCGGGAAACGTATTTTTAAGATGGCGCCTATTCATCATCATTTTGAATTATGCGGGTGGTCAGAGACGAGAGTGGTTGCAGTATTTTCAATTGTGACGGCGCTGCTTTGTCTGGTGGCTCTGATGGGGGTATAAAGCTTTCGCTTATACACATCTGACGCTGCCGACGACTTAATAGGTGTAGAA
>JAIDPH010000100.1 GCA_029062885.1 Lachnospiraceae bacterium | reverse complement strand
GAGTAAAGCATTTCGGTATCCATGCTTTTCTGGCAAGCAATACCGTAACGAATGAATATTATCCGCAGCTTGCAAAAAGTCTTTTTGAACTGGCGGTGAAGCTGCATGAAGATACAGGCGCAGAAATTTCATTTATAAATCTGTCCGGTGGTGTCGGCGTATCCTACAAACCTGAACAGGAACCTAATGATATCATGGCTATCGGTGAGGGAGTGCGGAAGGTATATGAAGAAGTACTGGTTCCTGCCGGAATGGGAGAAGTGGCAATTTATACGGAGATGGGACGTTTTATGATGGCACCTTATGGAGCGTTAGTCACGAAGGCGATTCATGAGAAACACACATATAAAGAGTATATCGGTGTTGATGCCTGTGCAGCCAATTTGATGCGTCCTGCCATGTATGGCGCGTATCATCATATAACGGTACTTGGTAAAGAGGAAATGCCATGTGACCATATGTATGATGTGGTAGGTTCTTTGTGCGAAAACAATGATAAATTTGCAGTTGACAGGATGCTGCCGGAAATTGAAAAAGGAGATTATCTGGTGATTCATGATGCAGGAGCACATGGTCATTCAATGGGATATAATTATAACGGCAGACTGAGATCTGCAGAACTTCTTTTAAAAGAGGACGGGAGTGTGGAGCTTATAAGAAGAGCTGAGACGCCCAAGGATTATTTTGCATCATTAGACTGTTTCGATATATTTGACAGATTTGATTTCTAATAAAATAGCAGTAAGAATATAAAATATAAGGGCTGAGCATCGTATGTATTAAACTTTTACGATGCCCAGTTCTTTAAGTCTTAGGTATACTTTATCAAGTATACGCCCATATCGACCGTTATTTTTAAACACATCACGGAATTTTTTCTCGTTGAATATAATATCGGTATGCGGCATAAATTCATGCGCAAGTTCTCTTAATGTTTCCGATGTATTAAACATCTGACTTAAAGTATCTTCGGCCTGCCTTGAAAAGAAATCTGCGACAAGGGCGCAGTTATAGTCAAAAACCGGTGCCAGACTTTCTAATTTGCCGGTATTATTATCCATTAAAAAGCCATAGTTCTGAGTATGCCTGTCTGTATTTACGACTATATAATCCAGTACAGGTATACTCGCAAATATGTGTCCCCATCGCTCCAAACAGTAAGTTCTGAAGTCGGTACCATTCCTTTTCAGGTAATCCATTACTTCCCATGCCTCAACAAAAGAATATTTTTCCCCTACGAAATTCTTGCAAACGGAAACAAACTCTCTGCCGTCAACGGTTTCTTTGACATCGCCAACATATATTACATTGTCAACTATGTTGTCAAAACAGCCGAAGATTTCGGAAGCTAATATTTCCATCTTCGTATTTACATAGTTATTTGTTCTGTCTGACTTTAGCATATATAGTTCGCTGCCTACACGTATCCATCCTTTTCTGAATAAGCCTTTTGTCGTTAATTCAGGACATATTTGCATTGTGGTGATTGTTGGGTCAAAACCGTTTAAGGAAACGTCGATAATATCACTTAATTTATTTTGTCTGATATTCACGTTTTGCCAGTAAACAGTTTCATTATCGTCTTTAATCCAATAGCTGTCCTGAATGGACACACCCTTACATTTTATACATATATTAACTCTGTTATCAATGGAATCTATCTGGGGTATTTGAAATGCAGCATAAATCTGCTTTGAATTATCTCTAGACAGTGATAATACTCTGTTGCTTAAGTAGCTTTTTACAATCTGTACATTATGTAATATATCTTTCATATCTGAGGATTTTCTGATATTAGAACGCAGACAAAAAGGAAGCAGATCGTCCCTGATAACTTCTACTACAAAATCTTCTAAATCGAAATATAGTATTTTCATATCCTGTAGCATTAAGTACATTATAATCACAATCCTATATGATTAGTGCCGGTGGCGGGACAGTTGAACAGGTTCAAGTCCTGTTATAGACATAATCAATAATAAATGCCGGTGGCGGGACTTGAACCCGCACTCCGTTGCCGGAAACAGATTTTGAGTCTGCCTCGTCTGCCAATTCCGACACACCGGCTTATTTAACAACTGAAATACAT
>JAIDPH010000010.1 GCA_029062885.1 Lachnospiraceae bacterium | reverse complement strand
CATTTAAGAACAAATGATTTTTACGGAACGCTGCGTATGATGTCGCATTTTTACAAGACAATCAGACAAAATACATTTTAAAATATATAAAAAAGATGAAGAGATGTTTGAGAGAGCTCCAAATTAAACTCTTTTAAACATATCCCCCGATTAAGAAAGGTGAAATATACATGCATTTACTGGGAGTAGGAATTTATGTCAAAAACAGTCCAAAGGCGGTTGAATTATACAAATCGGCTTTTGGCTTAGAGCTTGGTTATCATGTGATTAACGATGACAACACATATTACCATTCAGAGTTGATGAAGGATGGTCAGGGCTTTTGTTCGGTTGTCGAGGCAAAGGACGCTAAATATCCCGATTATAATCCTATTGAGCTTGACTATACCTTTAAAACGCGGGAAGAGCTTGAACATGCTTTTTCGGTATTAAAAGCCGAGGGGACGGTCAAATTGGATATATGTGAATTACCCTGGAGCCCTTGCGCAGCAATAGTCATAGACTGTTTTGGCGTGAAATGGTATTTGACTTTACCCGGATACAGGCCCGCCGATGATTGGTCGCCGGAAAATGATTAAATTCTTTAAAATTGGAGGGAAGATTGGATATGAAGTGTTATACACAGGTATATGTCATGAACAGTATTGAGGCGGTTGAAACATATTGCAGAGCTTTCGGGGCAAAGGTAACCTTTGAAATCAAGAATGATGCTCAAACCGCTTATGAACATTGTGAGTTGTCAGTTGACGGCGAAGGGATCCTTGCCGTAGCAGAGGCACCGGAAACGTATGATGTAAGCGTGATTCATCGGATGAAATGGCAAACAATGACTTTTAATGCGTTTGAATTTGGAAGTACTGATGCGGTTAAGCACGCATTTGACGTGCTAAGTGATGGTGGCGTTGTTATCGAAACAATTCATGAGGTGCCGTGGAGCAAATACTGCGCCACCGTTATTGATAAGTATGGTGTGTGCTGGTGGATTAGTATTTAATGAGCAAAGAATAGAGTCTGCTAAATCATCTTTGCGGAAAGAAGAATTGCAACTGGCATATCGGGAAGACGCTGGAATTGTCTTGACAAAACTGTTCCCGACCGATGTAATCGTACTTGTGCCTGAAACATACATACAGGCATAGAAACAGGCGGATATGGCGGAATTGGCAGACTCGCCAGATTTAGGGTCTGGTGTCCCCGACGTGCAGGTTCAAGTCCTGTTATCCGCAGCAGACGGGAAAACATAGGGTATGATACAGAAAACGATGCCTATACCTGTCATGCCGGTAAAAGGCTGATACCCTTATAGAAAGATAAATGCACAAGGGCAAAGGGGAACAAACGGCTGTATGTGTCCAAAAACTTTATAAACCACCGGCAGAACTCTTATGAAAATATCATGAGCGAAACAGGTATCCTGTATCGTATGAACCGTTCCATTCAAGTAGAAGGTGCTTTTGGGGTTCTGAAAAACGATTATGAGTTCCAAAGATTTCTGCTCAGAGGGAAAACCAAAGTAAAACTGGAAGTTTACAGGGGTGACACTATGAACATATGCTTAGGAAACCGTACTGCTGATACGGTCAGAATCTATTTTGAAAAAGCTAAACAACCGGAGATCAAAGCAGTATTGCCGCAAAAAGCCCAAACTGTAGAAGAGGCTCTGGAAGATTATAAAGAAACATTACTTGCAAATGCAAAAAGTTACGGAAAAACAATTATAGCAGATGGTAATTATATCGGCGATATTTGGTGTTATTGTATTGATGTAAATGAAGAACCGAACGCCATGCTGAGCTTCTGTATTTTTGAAAAAGCGTATTGGTCACAGGGAATTGCAACAGAGGCTGTGACTTTGTTTTTACAGGAAGTACAGACCAAATATGAACTTAACACGATTGGCGCATTTTCCTTCTCTGATAATCCTGCATCAATACGAGTTCTTGAAAAAAGCGGATTTACTGTGTTAGAGGAATTCACGGAAGATGGAAGAGATTCTAAGTATCTTCAGTATATTTACTGCTAAATCCCCATTGCTGCCCTGTTATTCCCAAAGCATCTTCATCCTACAGTTTAGTTATCTGCCGAAAAACTTCTTAAATATATAACATTCCTGTCGGGGTCATAAAAACTCATGTTTACAGCACCCCATGGACGTTTAGTCGGTTTTTCAATTATTTCTGCTCCAAATGCTAAAACTTTTTGGTACTCTTCTTCTATATTGTCTACGGTAAACGCTATACACATATTTTGATTATCATTATTCTTTATTGAGCCATCATTATAAATTGTCAGCATTGTTTCTTCCGCAATTATTGTTTGATGAACTTCATCATTACTGTCATTATTTGTTTCAAGCAAAGCTTTATAAAAATCTGCTAATTTAATAACATCATTTGTCAGTAAACAAATTTCTCCTAGTCGCATATATGCCTCCATTTTTCTTATGCCCTACAAACTGAATATGGTCATTTCTATTAATCTGTTTCATTGAAATTATAATTCTTCTATTAGTTTAATTGCAGTATAAATCAAATTTGAACGCACATTCTTTTGGCTATCCCAATTTCGGGTGTCCCATTTTTCGCCGCTTACGTCATCGCCCGCATACAGTAATTGAGCTAAAGGAATATCATAATATTTAGACACAGCAAAAAATGCTGCTGTTTCCATTTCAACTGTTATGCAACCTTCATTTCTTCTTAACTCAATCATTTCCGATGTTTCTCTATACATGGCATCTGTTGTCCATGTTTTTCCGGTTGTGTATGGTATTCCTAATTTCTCCAAACCGGAAATAACAAAATCTACGGTTGCTTTATGGCAGTCCACTTCGCGGGAAGGTTCTAAATAATGATATGATGTTCCCTCATCTCTGACAGCAGCAATAGGAACAATAATTTCTCCCACTTTTGAATCTTTTTTTATTGAACCTGCGCCACCGCATATAATAAATTTATCACATCCCATAGCATGTAATTCTTCAATTGTTCCTGCCGCGCCCGGGGCGGTAGAAAATGGCATTGTAATGCAAATTCTATTTGCAGGTATGCTATACTCATAAATAGGAATATCTAAAACTTCAGAATGAAGATACCCAATTATGGAAAGCTTTTTATCTTCAACAAACTGATTAAGTTCTTTCCTGAAAAATGTAATAACACATTTGGAAGGAAGCGTTTTCGCTAAAAAATCAGTGGGTTTAATAATGGGATTTCTACTTGTATCATACTCACAAACAGGGTATTTATTCTTAATTATCATTTCTTATCCCTCCGCTAATCTTTCTTTTGGCAATTCTCACAATAATACACTACTCCGCCTAAGAAATTTGTTTTATGTATCTCATGTCCGCACTTGATACATGGCTCATACAAAGTATTTTTACTTAACTGGGTAATATATTTTCCCTTTTGTCCAAATAAATCTCTTTCTGTGTCTCTACCGCCTTGTTCACACATTTCCTTAAGGATTTTCTTTACTGAAGTATATAACGCCATAAAATCTGTTTCGGAAGCTTCTCTCATGTCAAATCGAGGATCAATTCCGGCATCCCACAAGATATCCTGCAATACACCATTCCCAAGGCCCGGTATTCTCTGCTCGGTGGCAAGGAATGCTTTTGCAGTTATTTTTTTATGATTACCGGGATAAAGACTCCGAAAATATTCAAAAGTGAATTCATCACGCAACGGATTTATCTTACTGCTGGAGGATATATAGTAGCCTTCCGTACATTTCCCCTTCGGAAATATAAAGATAATGCCATACATTTGTATTGACACAAAAACAGCCGTCTCATCATCAAAATAAATGGCCAATTGATGCTTTTTCGGGAATTTCTTTTTATCTTCATAATATTTGGGATACGCACCATCGGCAAACACTACCATACAATCCTCAGTATCCATTTCAATCATACCGCCATGATAAGTCGCATTCATGATAGTTTGTCCTTCCAATAAGTCTCCATAGCTCTTAATATCACCATGAAAAAAAGCAAAACTATGAGGCGTATGTAATACTTCAATATAACTTATTATTTTTCCTGCCAAATTCTTCTCTATCTGGCTGGATATCGTATAGCTTTCCGGTAACTCTAACATATTAATACCCATGCTCCTTTCTCAACCTGCGAATTTGTATGTGTGCGCTGCACATATTTCTCAAGTGTTGTTACGCAGTGCCTGTATCAGACTCATCATTTCTTTTTGATTTTATTTTTCAATCATATCAAATCTATCCAATTTCTCCAGCATAGCAAGCGTGCGATACGTTTCATACTTAGTTTGTAACTTCTTCAAGGCCTCGTCTTCGCCGAAAGACCAACCCAGCAACCACCGACCGTCGTTATTTTGCTGACCCATTCTGTATTTCAGCGAATCAAGAACTAAGTTCTTCACAGCAGGGTACACTATACTGTCCGGGTGTCCTACCACGTCGCAGGGTAAATGAACATACTCATTGTCGGATTTTGCAAAATCAAGCTTCATAAAAGCTGTTGGATTCTGACGTAAAATTGATGTCAGCTTGTCTGATGTTTCCTTATCCTTTAAACATGGAACAAACCATTGAAAATACTCTATGTCATACGGTTCGCCCTCAGCGAAAATATCTTTATTATATTCGGGCGAGTTTTTGTCCCAATACCGCAGTATATGCTCTGTCGGATATTTTATTATATCGCTGTACAATTCTTTCGGAACTAGTTCGGAATAATACGAAACAAATGCCGCGAAACATGCTTTTTCATTGGCACTGTATTTTCTTATGCGTTGCACTTCATTTTCTATCGGTTGCGCATCTTCTCCTCTGTACCTGACCCAGTAACAATGAACTCCGTCGTTGACTTCGGGTACTACAACTTCTCCCCAGTTCCCTATTTCAGGCATATAAAGTCCCAAAATATATTTCATCATATTTTGAATAATGGGTTGATTAGCAGACGGCTTTTCTTTCAAATTCAAAATATATTTAACAGCTATCTCAGTGGTTTTCAAACATGGTCCCTGATAGTCAAACTCATAATAAATACCACCAAAGCCTCCGTTTTCATACTGATATTTTGCTAATATATTTAAAAACGTATCTGCGTCATTGTCCTCAAAAAGGTATCTGAACCACGCACGGTTTATGTCATCACCGTTTGCAAATACATAATCTCTCGCTTTGATAAAATTTTCATATTTTAGTTTAATCATAGTTTGTCCTTCCAATAAATCTCCATTTTTCCGGAATAACCTCATTGCATGAGAACAGGCAACTCAAAATCCAGTCTGCCAAACTTCCTAAGTATGTCCAAATCGCGTATGATAAAATTACTACCCCAATAATAGTTTCCAATCGTCTGTTCAGCCACGCACCACCGCTTGCCATCCGGATGGGGATTGCTTTGTTCATATGCGTCAAGCTCCTCGGCAGAATGAAATTGAAACTCGTGTGTGCCAAGCAGCGAATCAATGATTGTGTCCAGATTCATATCCACAGTGCGTCTGCACTCCGGATAAAAGCTGCTTTCAGGAGAATTGATAAAATACACCGGCAGCGGCAGCCATGCCGGATATGTTGCAGGGTCATATTCTTTAATGTTCAATGCTGACGGATCGTAATCCGGATAACCATTAAGAAGAACCAGCCCGCATTGTTTATACCGGTCTTTCAAATTCTTTGCTTTACAGTAGATGCTGCTATTTTCGTCTGCGTGTTTGAGTATGAAGTCTGCAAGACGCTTAGTCACTCCGATATCGGCTTCTGATGCTTTCTTAGAATCGAAATGAAACCATGGCATATGCGCGAAATCGTTATTACTGGGGATTCCCTGCATTCCCACCCAGCCGTCATCCAACAGATATGCTTCAGAACTAAGGTATTTGATGACGCCCGCAATGATTTTACTTTTTATGTTGCTTTCATAATCACCTGTCGTATCCAGATAATCCAGCGCGATGCATACTGTATATGGAGAGGAGTTGGGGTTCCAGTTGTTGCACTCGAGGTTGTGCCCGAAACCTCCATCTTCATTTTGGTAGCTGAACAGAACCGATAGGAAATCATCACAGCTTCCATTTTCAAAAAGGAATTTCCATTTCGTATAATCAAGAGGCCTCGCGCTGCGGTGAACCAGCTTTCTTAATCTCAAAAATTCATCAAGGGATATTTTTTTCATTGTCATTACCTCAGCTTTCTTTTTATTTATCATTGGTTATATCCATTATACTATAATCAAGAACATGCGCCTTGTATATTTCCGACATTTTGAAGTGCAAACTTTCTGGCATCCGCCATACTCATGGAATGATACTTCTTAAAATCATGGCATAAATGCGCATGGTCGGAATATCCATACCTGTATACCGCATCCAAACCATTAAAATTTTTATTATACATCACCTCACTCCATAAGCATTGATATCTGACCATTGAAGTCAGGCATTTAGGCGATACTCCTACATATTCGTCAAATAATCTTTCCAACTGCCGCTCACTGACAAAAATCTCCTGTCTTAAATTTGTCATCGCCAGGTTTCCCTTATTTACTACGATATTACTAACAGCCTGTAGCACAGTCGGATTTTTATGCTTGTCATTAAAGTACTTTAGCAGCACTTTCTCCACTTTGGGAATTAGATGATACATATCTGTCACATCAAACAACAGTTTCTCGATTTCTTTTTTTATTTTGGGAAAATGATATTCCACATCAAAAAAGACATTTTTCGTGTTCTTCACAGATTCTTCTGCAAATGCGACAACTCCCCACGCATAAAATCGAATTGCAAATGAAAAGATTGTTTTGTTCTCATTATTGATACTATACCAAGACAGGGTTTTATAACCTATCGCGCCAAATACGCTTTCTATTTTATTATTTGTAAAATCTACCGTAAATATAATATCTGCACAGGTATCGGGCGTCACGATTTCTTTTACAACTATGTCACTCTTTTCTTGCTTGGTTACATTCTTCGTTCCCCAAAAGCATCTAATATAAGGTTTCAAGGCATCACATGGTTCAAACTCCATATAATTTTCGTTGTTCCTAAACGGCATTGCTGTTATTGGTCTGTATATCTTGTGTAATTCCATTGGAACACTCCTTCTATATTATAATTTCAGTATATTCACACTTTGGATAAGCAATCACTGTAAAAGTCTCTGTTCGTTCATCATACAATTGATGAGAAAGTAGATGCAATAGAAACATCAAGGGAAAAAACTGGGCGGGGAGTCCCAGCTTTTATGTGGAGATAGAAAAATAGCTTTCCGATCACTCTAACATATTATTTCCTCCTGACAAATGCAGCGTAAGCTGCTGAGCTTGTGTTTATTTTATCAAAAAATTCTGACACTGTATGTCAGGATTTTTCACAATTTGTTCGCCCTGTTCAACTCTCACAGATCGATCCATATTCCTTCATCGTGGATACTGGCTCTCTCCACCGCACGGTAGAACCGCTGAGCTTCCTCATTAGCTGCCATCAAGGCTATAAGCTGGCCTGCCCCAGCCTGTTTCATCCTACATCGCAACTCCGCAAGCAGGGCCTGAGCAATCCCGGCGTGACGGCTGCTTTTGACCACGCAAATCCAGTCCAGATAGCCATTCACCGAGCCGTCAAATCGGCTGGCAAGAATAGAGCCGTCAATGCGGCCCACCACTTTACCGTTCTCAAAGGCCAGCAGGGAGACAGCGTTGGAAAATCGTGGGTCATCGAATGTCGCTTCCACCCTCTTTTGATATGCTTCATCAATATTCCAATTGTAAAAAGGTTCCTCATCCCGTAGACGGCGCTCAAAGTCAATCACATCCGGAATCATTTCCCGTGTGTAGTCCAAAACTTCCATTTAGTTTTTCCTCCGATATAGAATAAGACAAAAAGTACAGCTAAAAGTGTAGCATAGCAAGACTATAAAATCAACCTGATGGAAAAGATACTATTTATAAATCAGCGTAACAGTATTGTTTTGCCTGCGCCGTAAACATATTAAAG
>JAIDPH010000001.1 GCA_029062885.1 Lachnospiraceae bacterium | reverse complement strand
GGCACAAAGCGAAACCGAACAGTTAATCGATAAGATGTTCGGCGGTTCCAGCGCGCTGTTTTTCTCATCATTTCTCAAAAATCAGGGAATTTCAGAAGCGGACGCCGTCCGACTTTCCCAAATGATAAAGGAGGCAAAATAATATGCTGCATTTTAGAATGAACATGCCGTTTATACTAATGGTATTCTACGGAAGCCTTATGATAATGATTATCCTGCTCTTACGTGGTCTGCTTAAGCGCAGTCTGCCTAAATTTGTTTTTCCTGTTCTTTGGTGCATGGTGCTGCTACGTCTGCTTGTGCCATTCTCTTTGAGCAGCCCGCTTAGCATCAAAACACACGATAATTCCTTTTTTTCCATTCCTGACATACTCAGTGTTTGGGATGAATATATCATCAGCGGCTCAGGTGACGCTTCAACTTCAAATTACGTAGTGCAGGCTCAGGATGTTCAAGCATCTCAAGGCAGTGCTGACATTCCTGCAGAAATCATCGGCAAGGTTGACGGCAAAGTTATTGAAGCTGTTGAAACATCTGCTATTTCCAGTGACGCCAGCTCCGTTGCTGTCAGTTTTCAATCAGCCTCAGGCTCCGGCTACTACCCGTTCTATATTTCCAGCCGCGCACTGCTGCCTGTAATATACTTTTCGGGTCTTTTGCTGACTGTTATCATTTTACTGCTGCAAAAATACCGTTGCCATATAAGACTTAAGAAATGTCTGCTTATTGAGCACAATGAAACCATTAACTCTATCCTTCGCGAAATGGATATGGGACATATACTGGTCTTTACTAATGATGAGATTGCTTCTCCTCTGGTATGCGGCTTATTCGCACCACGCATATATCTCCCTACCCGCATGGATTTTAGGAACACTGAACTTCTGCGTCACATTCTGACGCATGAAGCCATGCATATTAAACGAAAAGACAACCTGATTAAAGCAGTTATGCTCGTCACTCTTTGCATTAACTGGTTCAATCCGCTCGTATGGCTGATGTCCAAATATCTTTCATCAGACTTGGAGAGCGCGTGCGACGAAGCCGTCCTTCGTATGCTCAATGAAGATGAAGCACGCAAAAGCTACGCTTCCAGCCTGCTTGCAATGGCTATTACCGGAAACAGAAGCACTCTGCTTTACAGTGCATTTTCAAAAACCGAGGTAGAAAGGCGTATTCAAAATATACTGCAATACAAAAAGGCATCTGTCCTGATACTGATGATTGCAACCGTATTTACGTTTTGCAGCAGCGCTCTGTTCTCTACCGTTATGCCGGCTCCGTTTTCCTCCTATCTGACTTCGTACTGTGCAAGCTCAGATTCAAGATGGGGAGTTAAAGTCGAGCTTACGCGGGATATAGCTTTGGGGCAAAATCCCCAGAGACGTGCGGAAAACATTGTGTTTGATATTCTTAATGCAGATACGACTCAGGACCCTGAGCTTATGGAAATAAAAATGCAGAATGCTCTGGCAGATGAATTTCATGTGGAAAAAGGCGCATTTTTCATCGATTTTTCTCTTTGTATCAGCGACGAACAGCGGGCTGAGGAATATGCCTCATTTGAACTTGTGAAGGATAAAGATGGTTTCTTCCTCTATAAAGGGGAGCCTGTACGCACATTTGTTGATGAGACAAGCGGCTTTGGCTTCTATCAGTCCAGAGCGGAAGGTTCGGTTGACATAACTGTAATCAGAAACCGCTATGGTTATGTTACCAATGTTTTGGCACAGCATGAGGGTGACAGCGATTTTGACCGCCGTACCAGAGATATCGGGCGCAGTCAGACCCTAAGTATGATGGAACTGCAACCGGGCGGGGCGGCTGAAACCACAATGATAGAAAACTAAACATTTAAAAATCCATGTGCTTATCAACATACAAGCACATGGATTTTAATCATTTAAAGATTTTTTATAATACCGCATATAACTCAGCACGTTTCTTCCGGTATCAGAAGCGCCGCAATCAGATATGCAACAGCTCCGGTCCCGACACTTGCCAGTGCGCATACTACCCAGATGATTCTGATTACCGTCGGGTCTACATTCAGGTATTCGCCTATACCGCCGCAGACTCCGCATATTGTCCTGTTTTGTCTGGAACGTACCAGTTTCCTATAATCATTTTCCATATCTATTCTCCCTTCAATCTTTAAACTCAGCATGTTCTTTTTATATTAACTATTTTATATTAGTTTCGCAATACATCAATTTATTTTTTTATATATTTATCTATTGTTCCCTGCTCGATAACCCTTTTCCCCAACAATGTAATCGCTTGCTTAGGACAATTGTTTATACAACGATAACACATAGTACATCTATCCTCTGCCTTGGCAAAATTGTTTTCAATATTCAGATTTTTCATAGGACATAACTCTACACATTTACCACAGCCAACACATGTCTTTGTATCGATTTTTATTTTATCCGTATATTGTTTCGTTTTATTGTAAAAATACAAACGTTGTCCAAACAATCCGGCAAAATGATACAGCGCGCCTATTCCCTCTTGCGGTGACTTTCCGTTTTTTATATTCCGTACTGCATCGCTTATCTTGTTTTCTGCTGTTTTCACAAGTTCCATGTTTTTTTCCATGGGACGTTTCAATGCCTTTTCATCAGCTATACTGTCAGGCATCTTCAAATGCAGGCCTCCTGTGATTTGTGCCCCATACTTGCGAAACCGGCGAGCCAAAATACCTGCTCCGTCTCCACTAAATAATCCCATCGTCGCAATTACAAAGACTCTTTTTCCCTGCCATAAATGTTTGTATCGGTCTACAAAATCCTTCAGCATTTTGGGAATATTGCTATACTGTACAGGGTAACTGAAAACTATATCCTTATTATCTTTTATATAATCAGTTATATCCGCTTCCTCTATTGAGTATGCCTGCGCTGTTTCATCATATTCTCTTAAGAAAACTTCCAATGCATATCTGGAATTTCCTGTTCCGCTAAAATAAATACCAAGCATTTCAAACCTCCAATCCGTACAGATATATTCACTTCCTACTGTTGGAAATAAGTCTATAAACAAATTTATAAACTCCAACCGCCATTAATAAAGCCGCATTAGCATATAAAACAATACATACATCTTTTGCAAATAACCATATAACCCGCACCGGCGTAGATAAAAATATCGGAACACATAACAAAACAACAGGCAATATAAGATGTCTTACAATATCTACTACATAGGAAACTCCTTTTTTATTCTTCCATTTCTTTATCGTCATTAATGGATAAAGCGCAACGATACAAATAAGCAGACATATCAAGTCAATAACCAAATGAAGAAACATATACATATTCACCGGAAAAATGTTTTTTTCTTCTCCCATAAGAGGCAATACAACATTTCCAAGAAGATTGTTCCCTACTAGATAATCGTTCATATTTACTAAAACAACAATCCCTATCCCTTTTTCCGGTAATATAAACATATTGGACGTATAATTCTCTACCAATCCTGCATGCCAAATAACAGGCTGACTGAACATCTTTGTGGAATACTGCCATCCCATACCATAAAAATAAGCGTCGTCATCTACGGATATACTATCATAAAACATTGAATTAATACTACCTTCACCGACAATATCATTTCCATCGTTTAGATACATCTGTAAATATTTCCCCATATCGTATGCGCTTGATGACAAGTAACCGGCAGGCACATTTGTCCATGTTCCGATTGAAATATCCTGAGGATAGTCGGGTTCCCCTGCAATCGGAATCCCGAAATAATTTCTATATCCGTCAATCAAACCATCGGCCTTGCTCTTTTCCAGAGTAGCAGCTGAATGTTCCATACCTAACGGTTCAAAAATATTTTCAGTTATATACTCTTCATAACTTTTTCCGCTTACAGATTCAATGATTAATCCCAATAATCCGTAATTTGCATTGGCGTACACATGCTGACCATAGGAATCTGTAACTTCAAGTTTTCCAAACATCTGATAGGTAGTTATTCCACTGGTATGATTTAGCAGATTTCTTACCGTTATTTTTTTGCAATCTGAGTCTTGAACAAACCATTCTGCTGCATTAATGTATTCCGAAATAGAATCGTCCAGGTTGATTTTCCCGTCTTCAACAAGCTGCATAATTGCAACAGCCGTAAATGATTTACTCATGGAACCTATAATAAATGGCGTATCTATGTCCCTGCAATTTCCATAAGTATTGGAAAATAAAATATCATCTTTATCAACAACCATTATCGCCATGCCCGGAATATGATACTTTTTTACATCCTCTGCAATCTGAGCATCTATACTTTCATAATCAACCGAATCTGATTCTGCATATGAAAAGAAATGTCGTATACCAACTATAAAAAAACATAATATAAGCATTGAGTATATAACTTTGTTTCTTTGCATTCCTCTTTACCTCTCCATATACGGCAAAACCTGATTTTCATATGCAGCCTCTTCACACTGTCAATACAATCTAATATCACTCGAACTCAATCGTTATATTTCCCGCGGCGCAGTCTATATCAAAATCACTGTTGCTGTTATTATCAATGGAACGTTCGGCAGCTATGCCGCTGTACTCATTTTTACCTATTTTTACATTTCCCATAGCACAGTCAATATCATAATTATGATCCGCCTCCGTTCCCTGCAGCTTCAAGCTCACATTTCCCATACCACAGTCAACGTCCATATCTCCGGTTATTTTTCCCTGCATGCTTATACTGCCCATACCGACCTCAAGATCAATATCTTTTACATCAACATTGTTCGCATCAACATTTCCTGCGCCAACCGATATACCGACGTTGTCAGCAATCATGCTGTCAATATCCATTTCTCCTGCGCCAACACTTATACTAATAGTTCTTGCTGTCAGTCCGTCAATACTGAATTCGCCCGCGCCTGATGACAAATCAATTGTATCAGCTTCCAAATTAATGTTTTCCATCTGGCCTGCGTCTATCTCAATGTCAATTGAATCCAGATTCATTCCTTTTGGCAACCGCAGATACACATTTCCCTTATACGAATTATTACCAAGCAGCCCCGTCTTACTGCCATAGAGTCTGAATACGCCGTTTTCTACAACATATTTTATCGTCTTGACAGAGGAATCGTTTTTAATCCAGATATGGTCATCTTCCGACTCTTCTATTACCAGATAGACTGTACCCAGATCTATGTCAATATCAGTAATGTCTGACGCCGTATAACCGGTCTGCTCCATATCGGATATTGAGGCAATATTCGGAAGACCATAGTCATCATCCTGCCAATCATCATCATTAAGAAAGCCAAACCTTAATCCGTTGTCTCCCCATCTGAATCCCCATCTTAGTCCGTTCCAGCCCCAATTATAAATTCTGCTGAACCTGCCATCTAAATTATTAACCTGCATAAAACCGCCCAAAGTACCGAAAATTCCACAGAAAGCACAGCCCAATAC